>DATJHZ010000229.1:0-3938 GCA_035493595.1 Cyclobacteriaceae bacterium
CCTGAGCTACAGCGTAGCCAGAAATTACAACTGCAAAAAGGAGGGTCAAAAGTTTGGTTTTCATGTCTATAGATTTATTGTAAAGTTAACAATTTCAATACTTTATGTCTTTAATACACGTTTTTGTTTTCTGGTAAGCCAAAACTTTCGTAATTTCTCTATTCCTTCTTTTATCAATCCAGCATAAAGATCGTAACATGGCCCTACCAACGCCAGTACACCCATAGTTACCCCCAAGGTACTCTTGAAATGATGATCGGCCAACAATGTAATAACAGCATATCCGCAAAGAAAGATTTCTATTACTTGGATAAGCACGCCTACGCCATCATAAATTACTGGCCATTTTTTATTTATAAATGAGAACAATGCCACGTTAAAGAAACACACAACAAAGGCGATAAAGTATTCAAGGTTTTGTGAGGCTACATCAATATAATCATCACTTAATATCGTAGCTACTATATTAGCGTGTACTATTAAACCAAACATATCGGGATTTGCTCTGCCGCCTATTTTCTTGTTTAATGGGGTAAAAAATTTGTCCTCCCAGGCAGGATCTCCAATGTAGGAACCTAAATAACCAAATAGCACAATTTTGTCTTCAATTGCTGATGGCTCAAATTTCTCATTAATGACATCATCCACATCAAGTGCCAAAAAACTTAACTTTCTGTTTACATCTGTAGTGCCCAAATCCTGGCTTTTTAAAGAATTCAGTTTCACAACCTCGTGTTCAACATTTCCGACAAAGTTTATCACTTCTTCTGTGTTGTTTCGTGCAAGAAATTTTTTCGTTGTCACGGAATCATAAAGCATCGCGACCTGAGTTCCAAAAGCTAACTCCTTCTTCTTATTAACCACTCTTTGAGGGAAGAATGTCTTACAGATTTTCACATCTTCCTGATATTTTGCATCCGTTGGTAAACTCGCATAACCATTTTTCGCATTCAAGCGAAACATCTCATCGGCAACTTCAATTGAGTCGTAAAAATCAAAATCACCTGCTTCTGCAAGTGAATCTGTCTGAAGTAGCTTTGATACCAAGACCAGATTTTTCGTTTGTTGAAATGCACTAGCTAATAATAAATTACCTAGGGTATCAGCAAGTTGTGGACAATTTTCAATGTCGTAAATGCCACCTTCACAATTATAAAATCCATCGACCCCTACGACGCGAGGTTTATACTTAATGATATTTTGAAATGCAAGAGCAAACTCACGTCGTGATTGTTCACCGATGTTTACAATCACAATCTTATCAAGTAATTCTCTCTCTTTAGCATCCGGATCATTTCGAAATTTATTAAAAGCAAAATCACTTAAGTCAAAGTCTGCTAACGCATTTGAGATTGGATCAAAAGCATTTACTTGCGGTAGTTGGGTAACTTTGGAAACCCCATACATGACTATAAATATAAAAATCGTAGCCATTAAGGTATCGAACCAAAATCTTTTCATGGTTTATGGTTTATTTAATTCAACACAAAAAAATAACAGGTAGTATGTACTTGCCATTTTAGCATTAAAAAGATGATTAGAGTAAATTTAGAAATTTAACCGCTTAATACTAGGCTCTTGCGACAAACCTTGAAATCAAAGCTCACTCTTCAGCAATACACAGATGGCATTTCTCAGGGTAATCGTGTGGTGTTGGGGCAGGCTATTACCTTAATTGAAAGCAATCTGCCAGATGATCAGTTTCTCGCCGCTCAACTGCTGGAGGTTATTCTAAGTAAAACAGGTAACGCTATTCGTATTGGTATTACAGGTGTACCCGGTGTCGGTAAGAGTACATTGATTGAATTATTGGGCAACCATATTATTGCTTCAGGTAAAAAAGTGGCTGTTCTTACTATCGATCCAAGCAGTCAACTTACCAAGGGGAGTATTCTGGGTGATAAGACCCGTATGGAAGATCTCTCTAAAAATCCAATGGCCTTTATTCGACCATCAGCTTCGGGCACTGTGCTTGGAGGTGTTGCCAATAAAACCAGAGAGGTGATGCTGCTTTGTGAAGCAGCAGGCTACGAGGTTATCATTATTGAAACCGTAGGTGTTGGACAATCGGAGGTAGAAGTAAAAAATATGACTGACTTTTTTCTCTTGCTTATGTTAGCTGGTGCTGGTGATGAACTACAGGGTATTAAAAAAGGAATCATGGAGATGGCCGATGGTCTTGCCATTACCAAGGCCGATGGTGACAATATCAAACAAGCTACTGCTGCTCAAGCAGAATATCAACATGCGCTTCATCTTTATCCAATGCCTGCATCGGGCTGGAGCCCTAAAGTGCTTACCTGTTCTGCTATGAACAACACTGGTATTGATGAAATCTGGAAAATGATTTTAGCATATCATGAACATACACTTGCATCTGGATACTTTGACCTGAACAGGCAACAGCAAAATATAAAATCGTTGAATGCCTATGCTGATCAGTTGGTGTTGGATGATCTTAGAAAATTTATAGCCACTAATGCTCAAGTAAAAGAGATTGAACAACTGGTTAAAGATCAGCAGATCTCACCACTGATTGCTGCGCAGAAAATACAGGAAGCTTTTAAGCGAGACATCAAAGGCAAGACCTAATTTTCAGTGCAGGGAATTATTCATTGCTGATTGAATCATAATATTTTTTCATGATGTACCACGCTTTCTTCTTTTCGCCACGATCAGACAGTAAGCCTTTTCTGTTCCATCCATTTTGATAGAGCGGATGCATTCTTCCTAATGAACGATAATCAAACAAGATCCATGGACACACACCGCTTAAGTTAGGCGTTGTACGAAACATAGTTGTCTGGTCTTTGTAAATCTGTTCCTGATACTCTTCACTCCAATATGCAGCTTCGTCTTTCGGACCATAGTTGCTGCCGTAGAGTGCTTCACCGCCGAACTCCGAAATGATTACTGGTTTGTCGCACACAAATTTCCATTTTGCATCCTGCGGTTTTCCTTGCCAGGGAACATACCAGCCTATGTACTCGTTTAACGATAACACATCAACATATCGATAGAGTGTATCAGTAACATTAAATGTATTGTTAGTATATCCCTGATTGTTAATGACCATAGTTGTTAATCGTGTTGAGTCTAGTTGTTTGCACTGCTTTGATAATTCAACTAATGCTTTATCACGATTAGGTGTAAATGAGTAAGTTTCGTTCGATAAACTCCAGATCACAACACCACATCTGTTTCGATCACGACGAATCATCTCGCGGAGCATCAGATTCATCTTATCAGCTACACCTGGTGTTGCAAACTCGATGTGTTGATAAACTGGTAATTCATCCCACACCATCAAACCCATCTTCTCAGCAAGCTTAACCATGTATTCATTGTGAGGATAGTGTGCTAACCGAACGAGATTACACCCCAGCTCTTTTGCCCATGTAAGCAACACTAACGCATCTGATTCAGAGAAAGCTTTTGCTGCACGTATGGGATTTTCTTCATGAATATTTACTCCTTTCAAAAATATTGGTTTTCCATTTAAGACAATCTTGTTTCCCTTTACTTCAATATTTCTAAAACCGATGTCATCAACCACAGTATCCGTCTCGCATTGAATATGAACTTTATACAATACGGGTTTCTCAGGCGACCACAGTTTGAATTTGGATGAGAATTTAATCTCTGCTTTACCTTCAGCATTAGAAGTTGTTTTATAGTTTACTTTCAACTCTGGGATATTAACCTGAATTTGTTGTGAAGGTTTAGTTCCATTTAATTTAACCCATCCCAATACTTCTGTTGACGAATGCTTTTTTAACTGGATGAAATAATCTTCAATGAAAGAATGATCTGTTTCGATCAGGTTTACATCGCGAGTAATGCCACCATAGTTAAACCAATCATAACCTGTGCCTGGCAATCCATCTTTTAATCGTTGATTATTAGCGCGAACTACAATGGTATTTTCTCCCTCGCGT
>DATJHZ010000230.1:0-3376 GCA_035493595.1 Cyclobacteriaceae bacterium
CTCTGGAAACAAAGATGGTCTTGCAGAATTGCCTGATGGAGAATTTCTTCCGCCGATGCAGCTCACATGCGTTGAAAACTATTTCAAAGAAGAAGTTGCCAAGCAATACAAGAACAGGCACGTAATCATTGGCCGATGCGCGCATATTACAGATCCGCAGCCAATTCATATTGAGCAAGGCAGAAGTAAATGCCAGCACAGAGATTTGTGTACCAGAGGTTGTCCGTTTGGCGGCTATTTCAGTAGCAATTCATCAACTATCCCCTGGGCTGAGAAAACAGGTAACATGACGTTGAGGCCTAACTCTGTTGTGCATTCTATCATTTATGATGAAAAGAAAGGCAAGGCAACAGGCGTGCGTGTAGTTGATTCCGTTACCAAAGAAACAACAGAGTTTTATGCAAAGATCATTTTTGTAAATGCAGCTGCTATAAATACAAATCTTGTATTGTTAAACTCAACATCGAATCGTTTCCCCAATGGACTTGGTAATGATAGTGGTGTGTTAGGCAAGTATGTTGCATTCCATATTTATCGTGGACGCATCTCAGCAGAATACGAAGGCTTCAAGGAATTTACGACAGATGGCAAGAGACCAAATGGCGGATACATTCCACGTTTCAGAAATGTGTTCAAGCAAGAGACTGATTTCCTTCGCGGCTATGCTGCAGGGTTTAGTGCCTTCCGTTACTCTGATAATAAGTGGGATGGTGTTGGCGCCGAATTGAAATCAAATCTCATCCATAGTACACCGGGCAACTGGGGTGTTGGCTCACATATCATGGGTGAAACAATTCCAAAAGAAACTAATTATGTTGCATTGGATAAAACAAAGAAAGATGACTGGGGCGTTCCTCTTCTTAACATCTCCATTGATTACGATGACAACGATGAGAAGATGATTAAAGACTTCTTTGAGCAATTTACAGAGATGTACACCAAAGCTGGCTTTACCAATATCAGAACAGAAGATTCCAAACAAGCTCCCGGGTTAGACATTCACGAAATGGGTGGCGTTCGCATGGGTAAAGATCCTAAAACGTCCATGCTAAATGAATGGAACCAATTACATGCCTGCAAGAATGTATTTGTCACAGATGGCGCATGCATGACATCAACATCAACACAAAATCCTTCGCTTACCTATATGGCATTCACAGCTCGTGCTGCTGATTATGCGGTAAAGAAATTGAAGGCAGGCGAATTATAATCGTGATAAATTGTTATTGAAAATATAGAAGGCCCTTAATCGGGCCTTTTTAAATTGAATTAACTATGAAAAAAAACATTCTCATTACTGGTGCAGCTGGAAATCTTGGTAAAGCTGCTGTTGAAAAATTCCTGGCCGAAGGAAATAGAGTTATTGCAACGGTATCGCCAGGCAAGAAACTTGACTATGAAGTGAAGGGTGATGTGATTACCTACGAAGCTGACTTAACCGATGAGAAGGCAGTAGAAGTATTAATTACAAAAGTTATCGACAACCATCAGTCTATTGATGCAGCCGTTTTACTGGTCGGTGGATTTGCTGCCGGAAACATTGAGGCAACAGACGGAGCGTTGCTCAAAAAAATGTACACATTGAATTTTGAAACAGCTTACTTTGTTGTTCGGCCAGTTTTTCAGCAAATGAAAAAGCAGAAAACGGGTGGAAGAATAATGTTGATTGGTTCACGGCCAGCACTTATTGCAAAAGATGGAAAAGGTTTATTAGCATATTCACTTTCTAAATCATTGCTCTTTAAGCTGGCGGAATATCTTAATGCTGAAGGTGCTTCACATAATATTGTAACGCATGTTGTTGTACCCAGTACTATTGATACTCCCATCAATCGTAAAGCAATGCCCGATGCAGATTTTTCGAATTGGGTAGCACCGGAAGAGATCGCTTCTATTCTTGCCTTCATTTCGTCTGATGAAGGAAAATCCATTCGAGAAGGAGTTGTAAAAGTTTATGGCAATGCCTGAGTTTGATATATTGATTCATTTCATCATCAATCGTAATTAACATTTTCCAATAATAATTTGATCTTAATTTTTACCTGTGAATAACTCGGCCATCAACAAATCAACACTTGACTTTTTAAAGAAGCTTTCCAAAAACAATAACCGTGAATGGTTTGAAGTTCACAAGGAAGAATATCTCGAAGCAAAGGAAAATGCTGAAACGTTTATGGATGCATTGATCGCAAAGATGAATGTACATGATCAATTGGATAATCCATCGGGCAAAAAGAGTTTGTATAGAATTTACAATGACGTTCGGTTCTCAAAAAACAAAGCACCCTATAATCCTCGCTTTGCAGGTTATTTAAGACGCGTCAAGCCTATGCTGCGTGGTGGCTATTACATTTGGATCAGACCTGGTGATACTCATATTGGTTGTGGATTCTCATATCCAAATCCAGAAGACCTCAAGAGGATTCGAATGGATATTGAAAGTAACTATGATGAATGGAACAAGCTTCTTAATTCCAGATCAATCAAATCAAATTTTGGTGAGATGATGGGAGAGAAGGTAAAAACAGCTCCCCGTGGATTTGCTGCCGATCACCCTGCAATCGAACTTCTCAAATTCAAGCAATACTGGTTCGAGCATTCATTTACAGATGAAGAATTGCTGGCGAAAGATTTTGTGGGAAAAGTAAACAAAGTCTTCATGAGCATTCGTCCTTTTTTTGATTACATGAGTGATGTACTCACAACCGACTTGAATGGTGAATCATTGTATTGATTATATTTCTTTAGTATCAAAATGATTGAGAAAAGAAAGCAGATTGTTTAGAGGAAGCACATCTGCGGGTAGGCCATCCTTTTTTATTTGACCATCTTCAATCACAAATACACGCTTCGACATTTTAATGACTTCCACGATATCATGACTTACCAGAATGATGGTGAGGTTATATTGTTGATGAACTTTTAAAATATAGTCTTGCAGTTTCGATTGCATTTCTGAATCCAGTGCAGAGAATGGTTCATCGAGTAAAAGCAAGTTGGGCCTTCTTACTAACGCACGTGCTAATGCTACACGTTGCTTTTGGCCACCTGAAAGAAGTGAAGGCTTTTTATGTTGAAGCTGTTCCAGTTCTGTAAGCTGAAGTAAGTCATCTACAATTCTTGTCGATTGACCTTTTTCCAGTGCAAATTCAAGATTGCCTCTCACCGTCATGTTAGGAAAAAGAGAATGCTCCTGAAATACCATGCCTATATTTCGAAGCTGTGGTTTCAGGTTAATTTTTTTATGTGAATCAAACCAGGTACGATTGTCAATTTCAATGCATCCTCGATCAGGTTGAGAGAGGCCTGCTATCGTTCTCAGAATAGTTGTTTTGCCTGAACCTGACGGACCATAGAGTGTTACTAATTCACCAGA
>DATJHZ010000231.1:0-2040 GCA_035493595.1 Cyclobacteriaceae bacterium
CAAAGCATTAGAAAAGAAAATACTGGAGCAAGAAAGAGGCATGGGCATGACGCCTATCTTACCAGCTTTCACCGGACATGTTCCTCCGGTATTCAATAAGAAATTTCCGAAAGCAAAATTAAAGAAGACGAATTGGGAAGCCGGCTTTGATGATGTATACATTCTTGATGCTGAAGACTCATTGTTCGAAAAAATAGGAGCACTCTTTCTGGAGACTCAAACAAAGGAATATGGGACAGATCATTATTATTCGGCCGATACATTTAATGAAAATGTTCCACCAACAAACGATACTACTTTTTTAACACATATCAGCAATACAGTTTATAAGTCCATGGCCAATACAGACCCCGAAGCCAAATGGGTAATGCAAGGATGGATGTTTCATTACAATGATGAATACTGGAAGAACCCACAGATAAAAGCATTGCTCAACGGCGTTCCAGGTGATAACATGATTGTGCTTGATTTGTATAGTGAGAGTCATCCGGTGTGGAAGCAAACTGATTCATATTATGGCAAGCCCTGGATCTGGAACATGTTGCAGAATTTTGGAGGCAACATCAGTTTGTTTGGAAGAATGTCAAACGTAGCGGAAGATCCATCAACTGCGTTGCATGATCCTACGTCTGGTAAATTAATGGGCATAGGTTTGACACCTGAGGGTATTGAACAGAATCCGGCGTTGTTTGAACTGATGCTGGAGAATGTGTGGCAATTAGAGCCTGTAAACATTGATGACTGGCTAAAGATATATACGTATAAGCGTTATGGAAGTGAAAATCAATTTATAATAGATGCGTGGGGCATCTTAAAAAATACTGTGTATCATGGAGGTCTTGGTGAGGGAGGCCCTGAATCAATAATTGTAGCACGACCTACGTTTTCAATAACGGGTCATCGTGTATTAACCAAGCTTGATTATGATCCGCTTGAATTAGTGAGGGTATGGGATTCCTTCATTGCTAATGCTGACAGCTTTAAACGAAGTGAAGGTTATCGATATGATTTGGTTGATATCACAAGGCAGGTATTGGCAAACTACGCTTCACCATTGCAGCAGAAAATTGCAGCGGCTTATCAGAAGAAAGATGTTGAAGCCTTTAAAAAATTAAGCACAGAGTTTCTTGAGTTAATTGATGATATGGATATGCTGTTGGCAACGCACAACAAATTTCTGTTGGGTAAATGGATAAGCGATGCACGCAGCTGGGGTATTACACCACAGGAAAAAAATCTATATGAATTTAATGCCCGCAACCTTGTAACGTTATGGGGAGGAGTAGACAGTGAAGTACACGATTACTCAAACCGACAGTGGTCTGGTTTACTAAAAGGTTTCTATAAACCAAGATGGGAACAATTCTTTGCTGCTGTTTTACAAAATATGAACGCTCACAAAACACCAGACTTTAAAGCTATTGATGAAAAAATTAAAGCATGGGAGTGGGCGTGGGGAAATTCGACTAGTGAACAGTATGCTGCTGAGGAGCATGGAAATTCTTTTACGATAACAACTGCGTTATTTGAGAAATACAAAGGGAAGGTCACTTCAAGATAATCTAATGATTATAGTATGTGCTTGGATATTGTGAAGGCGGGAATATCTGGCGTTGTTCTATGGATGTTTTCTGTAACAGTATTGTATGCACAGGAAAAAGATATTCTTCATTATGTAAATCCATTTATTGGCACAGAAAGCAGTGATGTAATTACACAATGGGGTAGTGAAGGCTTTACCTATCCTGGAGCTGTTGCTCCATCCGGATATATTCAACTTACACCAGAAACATCTGTTACAGACAGGAAAGGCTATTATTATCGGGATTCTTCCATATACTTTTTTAGTTGTATAGACCATTTAAGTGGTTATCCTAATGGCTCATCAGGACGATTACTGATTATGCCCATTCGTGATGCGCAACATTTTGCGTTGGGTAAATCGAAGAGATCTTTTCGTCATCAGAATGAAAGTGCATCGCCTGGATACTATCGTGTTTTGTTAGAAGATGATAGCACGCTTGTTGAGGCCACTGCTTC
>DATJHZ010000232.1:0-5275 GCA_035493595.1 Cyclobacteriaceae bacterium
TGCTTCATGATAAAATCTATCCAGAATTATCATTAAAACTTGGGCTCACATTCAAAGATCACTTCTTCAGACAGAACATCAGAACTTCTGTGATCTATAATAATTTATTCTTTGCAGAAAAAACTACAGAGAAGTATAACACTTTTGTCAATTCGTTTTTGTCAGTAAGCTTTGAACGAAACTTCAATCCAAAGAATGACCATCCACATTGGTCGGGCATTGGTGCTGGCTTGTTGGTTAGAAAAAATGGTGATTATTTTGTTGGAAAAACAGCCAAGCTCTTCATCACGCATGAGATGGGTAACAGGATAAACATTGTACCAGAATTCTATCTGACAAATGACTTTAAGAAATTTACCTTTGGAATGACTTTGAAATACTCATTCTAAGGAATAGAAAAAAGGCCATCTCAAACTATGAGATGGCCTTTAAGTTGGTCAAGCAAAGATCAAGTATTACTTTTTCAAAATAAGATATTGAAACTGATCAAGCGAAAGTGTTGTGCCTAATGCAACAGAGGTTCCATCCAACGCATTCACCCATGAAGTATTCTGTAATGCAGCATCAAGCGAATAATCTTTTTTAACATTACGGACATTCACCAATACTAAATACTCTTCATCATTATACTTGCGTTTGAAAACAACAACATCATTATTGGCAAAGCTTTCCAATGTTCCTTTCGTAAACGCCAGCGTGTTGTTGTAAACGAAAAATAGTTTTCTGTACTCGTGCTCCATCGATATATTATCATCCCATTGAATAGGTTGGCGCGTAAAAAAGGGAAGTTTGGCTGCCTGCCCTACTTCCTGACTACTATAGATCAGCGGAACTGAACTTGTAAATATAGTAATGACGGATGCTGACAACGCACCTTTTACGCCACCAAAAAGTTCAATGGGCGTTGCCTCGTAAGCCGATACATCGTGATTGGTTGTGTAACGCAATTTCTTAGCTCCGACAGGTATGCTGTTATATTCATTTTGATGTGTGGTGAACACTGAGCTTGCTGCTTTGTTACTGCCATAAACTTGTTTGAGATTTGTATAAAAATCCCACGCATAATTCATTTGAAAACCTGCGGTAAAATTATCGGCCTTACCCCCTTCTGCCAAAAGAATAAGATTTCTTCCATCTATTTTTTTGAGTTCATCAATGGCTTGTTTCCAGAAATCTGTTGGAACAAAATCAACCGCATCACAACGATAGCCATCAACGTTGGCTTCCAATATCCAATAACGCATGGCGCTAATCATAGCTTTTCGCATATCGTTATTATTGTAATTAAGTTCTGCTACATCTTGCCAGTTTGTTCCGGGAGGAATGATGATGTTGCCATTCGCATCTTGTGAGTACCACGATTTATTTTTGATCCATGGATTATCCCAGGCCGTATGATTGGCCACCCAATCGAGAATAACAGCCATGTTTTTATCATGCGCTTTCTGAACTAACTCGCGGAGTTTATCAAGATTACCAAACTCAGTATTTACCTTCATGTAGTCTTGTACAGAGTAAGGAGAACCAAGTCCGCCCGCTGAATTCAATTTGCCTACGGGATGAATGGGCATGATCCAAATGGTATTAGCACCAAGTGCTTTAATACTATCCAACCGATCAATGATGCCTTGAAAATTTCCTGCTGTACTAAAGGCACGTGTATTCACTTCATATAAAACAATATTCTGCACATCAGGAACACCTGCGTATGGTGTGCCATACTGCTTGAAATCCTCATCGGTGTTTGTATTTTTTGGATCGTTGTCGTTCCCACAAGCAAACAGCATAAACGCCAGAAAATAAACTTTCTTTATCATCATAAAGCACATTTAACAACAGTTTTAAATTTAACTTAAAAAGAGAGAACTGAAGAATCAGTTCTCTCCAAACCAAACATTATTTAATCAATTCAATTTGAATCACGATTTTCATCATGATTAATTTTTAACCACCGTATATGAATATTGATAAGGTGATGTAGCTCTGCTGAAATCAAGGGTAACGGTGTAGTTACCTGCTGAAGGAATGGTGATGGCATTATCAGTATGAATTAATGAGCCGCTCAATTCGTCTGACTCAGGACCGAAGTTTATATCCCATCCATCATTTGCTCTGAATTTTAATGCACCATTTACCAGATCAGCTTTTACTGTCCATACATTATTAACAACGTCGTATGTCATCGGTGTAGAAGTATTCCAGCCACCAGATGTTGATGTACCAATTAATCCCCAAGTATTAATTAATGTTGCTGTGTAGCTCATGTCATTTGTATCAACATTAAATTTATAATAGCCGGTATGTGGCCAATCAATGTCAGCACCAGAGGTTGACAGGCTTCCACTACCAACACCATTAGCGTAAGTGCTGTTGCCACCATCACCATAATTAGTATGACTATAGTCAGGAGCATTTGTGAATTTTATACCTGTTGAAGAAGGGATGTTAATGTAGCCTTCATAGGCTGCTCCATCTTTTACTAATTCGCTAAGGAAAGGAGCACTTGCGGGATCGAATCCTTCATAGCCTCCGGGAACCCATAATCTTGCCGGAGGACTGATGTCACCAGTATACACAACGTTGTATTTATAAACATAAGGCGCTTTTGCTTTGCTGAAATCTATTGTTATAGAATATGCACCGGTTTTAGTGATGTTAACAGCAGCTGCATCAAAGACTAATGAATCCTGATAATTGTCTATGTTATTCGTTCCATAGTTTATATCCCAGCCATTATTTGCTCTGAATTTCAGCGCGCCTGCAACAAGTTCTGTTGATGCCTCCCAAACATCTTTCGTAGCATTATATGTTAATGGCGTTGATGTACTCCAGCCGCCTGCTGTTGCCGTGCCTATGAGTCCCCAGGTATCAATCCAAGTAAGTGTATAGGTTAGATTTTCAGTATCAACATTGATTTTATAATAACCTTTCTTCACTCCAATAGAAGGTGCAGCTGCATCTGTTGATAATGCACCGACTGTGCCCGCTGAAGCATATGTGAGCGTTTCACAAAACTTTGCGTTTGAGAATTTGAAATTTGTTGTGTCGCTGAAATTAATGTAGCCTTCATACGTTGATGCACCTGTCAGGTAGATAGAAGGAGCAGTGGCTTTATCCCACTTATCGCTAAGCAACCAAAGCGCATGTGGCTTATCAACAAATGGAGTAAGTGATAGTGAAATACTTGCTGAAGGCATGGAGTACTGATTGTTGATAACAGAAACAACGCGCAACTCAATATCTGCAGTTTGATATTGAACCAATTTCAAATCACTTAACAGTCTTTGATTGAGGTTATCAAGTGTAAATGAAAAAGAAGTTCCAACGGAAGAGCCTAAGGAAACTGGATTCGAAAAATTGTTGCACTTATAATCCAATTCAACAGTGTAAGTAACTTCAGTGCTGACTCCGTAATCTGCCTTATCCCAATTTATGGTTGCGCTTGTACCCAACGTTTCGCTTGTGATCTGAAGATTCAGGTCATTAGCTTTTGTTGTGATAATCGCGGGCTTACCATCTCCACTTAGTTTGACAAGTGTTTCATCTTTCGCACAGGAGAAAAGTGCAACTAATCCGATTAATATATATGATGATAGTTTTCTCATAGCAGTAAAATTAATATCCGTCGTTCTGTTTCAGATTAGTATTAATAGCCAGGTCTGTTGCTGGAATGGGGAACAGATTAAAATGCGCATCTACGCTTTTACCAGCTTTAGCTCCACCTTTCCAATCCCAGAGATATGTGTTTCCTGCGAACAGATCATATCGAATCAAATCTGTACGACGATGTGCCTCCCAATATAATTCGCGTGCACGCTCATCCAGAATAAATGACAGATCAAGATCGCCAGCAGTAATATTTCCGGATGTATCGCCGTATGCTCTTACACGCAGTGCATTGATATAGTTTACAGCCGTGGCGATATCACCACCTTGTCCACCACGTTTCACTGCTTCCGCATACATCAGGTAAACTTCAGGCAGACGAAATAATGGAAAGTCTGTATCGACAAATATTTTGTCAGCATCGTGTCCTGGCGCTCCTGTTGAAGTAACATTTTTATATTTCGTGCAGGCATAACCTTGTGTAAACTCATTCTCGCTTGTAATCTCTGCTGTACGATCAGTTGTGAAGAAATTGGCGCGTGTATCCGTGTTGCCAGTGATGTCAGTAAATTTTTGGACAAACGAATTTCTAAATCTGTTACCGGCCCATCCGCCACCAATTCCAAATGGTGCTGGATTCATAGCGGCATCGGTACCTACAGCTGCGTGAATAATAAATGTTACGCCTCCATAATTTTGTGTAGCGGCACCATCTTCTGCTATTGGTAAAATTATTTCATTACGCAATCTGTCATTGTCTGCTAAAAACAATTCGTCATAGTTTGTGTGTAATGAAAAAGCATTTGAGCTTGTTATTTTGTTGCAGTATGTAATGCAATCTGTATTACGCTCTGTGCCGGTGTAAACTTTAGCATTCAAATAAAGTCTGGCGAGCAACATCCACGCAGCGGCCTGATCGGCACGTGCATATTCATTGCTACCAGGTGCTGCCATTTGTGATTCAATTGCTTTTAGTTCGCCTTCGATGTAAGTAAAGAGATCAGCACGAAGAATACGTTTTGGCAAGAATGCTCCTATTGCATCATCTTCGGTAGCAAACGGAACATTGCCCCAGAGATCCATAGCATAGTAGTAATACAATGCTCTTAAGAATCGAGCTTCGAGCAAGTAGAGCTGTACATCATTCTTAACATCAGTTGCTAGTCCATCAACGCGTGATGACACTTCGCGGATATATTCATTGCAGTACGCTATGTTGATAAAAATACGCTGATACAATAATTGATTGTATGGATTTTGTTCAGACCAGTTTGCACTTCTAAGTTCAATAACACCTGTGTTGGCCCATGCACCCATGCACTCATCCGTTGGAATCTCTTGTGCTGACCAGTACATGCGCATGAAAGAAGTCTCTCCCTCGTCTGAGTTTGGAATTTCTGGCTGACCGTATTTACCACGTTGCCCGGTAAGTGTTAATGAACCATAAAGCTTGGCCAGAAATTCTTTATAGGAAGCTGGATCTTTAAATACAGAACTTGATGTGCTTACTCGTTTGTTAAGTGGTTCTGTATTAAGATCATTAAAACATGACGCTGTAACAAGTCCTGTGAGGACGATGGCCAGCATTGATATTTTATATCGAATCATATTGATAGTGTCTATAGTTATTAAAATTGACAATTCACATTAAGGAAGAATGATCTTGTAC
>DATJHZ010000233.1:0-22308 GCA_035493595.1 Cyclobacteriaceae bacterium
CGAAAAAATGATTGCCAAGAACATAGAGCTTGTTAGTAGCCAGCAGGAGTTGTCAGTTAAAAGCGATCTTCTTTTGCAGCAGAATGAACAACTCACCAAGGCACAAAAAACCATTGAGCAGCATAACATGAGCATAGCTCAACAAAATGAAAACCTGGAAAAAGAAGTAGCCAAACGTACGGAGGAACTTGTTCAATATAATCAACAGCTGGAGCAATTTGCATTCATTTCCGCGCATAACCTGCGAGCACCGGTTGCCAGGGTATTAGGATTGGGTCAACTGCTTGAGCTTGCACAAGCAAACCCGGAAGAAAAAGAATTAATATATCCCAAACTTATATTCGCGACGAAAGAACTTGACGGAGTTGTAAAAGACTTCAATTCTATTCTGGCGATTAAGAGGAGTGATGACACTTACATAACAAAAGTTAATCTGAACGATGAGATCTTGATGATTCAGTCAAATCTGAAAGCAGAGATAGCCAATACCCAAACTAAAATTATAAGTGACTTCTCACAGGTCTGTAGCATCAGCACCGTAAAGTCTTCTCTCGATAGCATTCTTTTTCATTTGGTAAGCAACGCTATAAAATTCAGACATCCGGATAGAACGCCAGTTATTTATATTAAAACTGAAATGGCAGGAAATGAAATATGCCTGAGTGTAAGCGATAATGGTTTAGGGATTAACCTATCGCGTTATCGGGATAAATTATTTACACTGTATGGCAGGTTTCATTTCCATATTCAAGGAAAGGGTATGGGACTTTACATTGTGAAAACCCAGCTTGCAACGTTAGGTGGACGAATAGAAGTAGACAGTGAGGAAGAAGCAGGATCAACCTTCCGAACCTATTTCAAAAGTCAGAATTAATTTTTTTTCAGAAGTACATCCGTTTTGCAGAGTTCATGTAGTTCGCTAGTATAATTGATAACCAAGGTTATAACATAGCAAGCCACGAGTAAGCTAACCTAAAAAAAGTTAAGCTCTCTCAAATGAAGAGCTTAACTTTCAGCATGTATTCTATTTAATCGCAAGATTTTCATAATGTTCATGGCATACTTCAGCACATCTATCGCAAGCCTCTGCGCAGGCTTTGCAATGGTCATGAGCATGTTTGTGACATTCTTCTGCGCATTTACGACAAACCTCTTCGCATAAAGCAAGAAATGATGGCGATATTTCTGAGTCCCGCTGAAGCAACTTAGCTCCAAGCATACATATTTCCGAGCAATCTCTGTTTAATTCAATACAGAGACTCATCATGTTAACGTCACCTTCCTGAAGAGATGCTGAATAACATATTTCACACGCAAAGGTGCATTCAATAAGCTCGCGTATTATTTTGTTATTAGCAGAAGCGGATTTCATATTTTCTTTCATGGCATAAATATTTTTAGTTTATGAGTAGTCAACTAAAAATGTGCCACGTATAGAAAGCCCTTATCAGACCAGGTAGTAAGAAGAGGGAGTAAAAGTGTGTAAATACTCCCCATGTCATAATACACTCAATCTTGAATGTATATATCAGGCGTGCTGTTTATTCACCACTTATCAAGTCCCAATAGCTTTTTGCCCAATGGTGAAAGTTCTGCAGTTTTATATTTAGTTTTCTCCCATTGGCGCGGATCGCCGGGAAAGGCATAACCTTCCGGTGCGTTTCTTTCTTTCCATGAATTGATCCGCCATTGTTTCAGCGTTTCATTTTCTTCTTCAGCAGGCATCATAGAAATGTATTGTGCCATTCTCACTTTGTTACCGCTTCTGTTAGCACGTATACCGTGGGGTTGCGAGCTGTTAAAGATGAGAAGATCGCCAGCATTCATTTTTACTTTAACAGGTTCAAAGCCTGTTGTATCTGGTTTGAAATGATCGCGATCTGCAGGCTGTGTTAATTTCCATGTATCATAAGTTCTGAACAACTCAGGTATGCATTGAAATCCACCCATGTTTTCATCCGTCTGATCAGCAAGCGCCAACACACCTTGCACATTTTGTGGTTTTGTTTCAGGATCATAATCCCAATGAATAAATGCTTTGTATTCGTATCCCGGACGGATTGGTAAATTCAGATTAGCACGATCAATTGTTACCCAAAGTTTTTCAGTACCCCATACATCAGCAAATGCCTGATGCACTTTAGGAGACTGACGATTGTCCCACAGGTATTGGTGATTGTATACTTCAACCATGCCTGTGTTTGTGAGTTCTTTCATTTGCATTTCTGCACGTGGAGGTGCGTACCATGTTTCAGGATTATTGGGATCTTTCTCTTCAAATTCCCAAAGAAAATTAGCGAGTCGGTCCACTTGTTCTTTTGGTACAATATTTTTAATCACGATGTAGCCATTGTGCTTCCAGAATTTCCAGTCGTCTTCTGTTAATATCCGAAGCGGTTCTCCATTGCTGCGGTCGCTGAGTTTTAGTGTACTACTTTTAGCAGTAGAAGGATTTCCGGGAATATCCTGGTGAGCCATGGTGGGCGTCATCGTCGGGTTCATGGTTTGTGTTGTCATTGTCTTTGCATTTTGTTAAGACAAAGCTACCGACGCTTAGCACCATGTTTTTACATGGCAATTCGCCATCTTTTGCTCTCTATTGACAATACTGTACTGCTTAACGCTCTAAAATGTATAAATTGAAGTAAGAACTGCAGCAAATGAAAATCATTAAGGAAGATGTTATTATCGAGCCGGGTAAGTCTTTCAGGATTTTTACACCGAGTTTCAGAAACTACTTCATGTGGCATTATCACCCGGAGTTTGAGTTGGCATTCGTAGAAGCTTCTACCGGAATTCGGCATGTGGGCCGGCATATTTCAAGTTATGTAGGAAGTGATTTAGTACTCATTGGCTCCAACATTCCACATTTGAATTTTGATTATGGCTTGCAGACCGAATACAAACAAATTGTTGTTCAACTGAAAGAAAATTTTCTGGGAGATGTCATTCGGAAAACACCTGAGTTTTCATCTATTGATAAACTATTTGAGCGTGCTGGCTTTGGATTATCCTTTTCAGGGAAAACAAAAGAAACAGTGGCTTCGCGTCTTCGCGAAATGTTTTCATTAAATCATTTCGAACAGCTTTGGGCACTGATGGAAATATTTCAACGCCTGGCAGAATCGAATGAAGTTGAAGTGTTGAATGATGAAAATATCAGCTTCAAATTTTTCCTGAATGATAAAGTAAGAATGGGTACAGTGTATCAATACATTGACGTTCATTTTAACGCGAAACCTAACGTGAATGAAATAGCGGAACAGGTGCACCTGACCACGGCAGCGTTTTGCCGATATTTTAAAAAGCAAACAAAAATGACGTTTACCGATTTTGTTAATCAATACAGAATTAATCACGCCAAGAATTATCTACTACAAGACAAAAGTATTTCTGAAGCCTGTTATGCAGTGGGTTTTGAAAGCTTATCGTACTTTAATAAACTATTCAAAAAAGTGACAGGAGAAAATCCAACTGATTTTAAAAGACGATATAAGTAAAGCATTTCTTAATATAATTCTTTAATAGCCCTAACTGTCAAAATCTGTTAGTGATATACATTATAACACTTACGTATTTCCACGCATATTTTTTAAGCCTTTTGTAATTTATTGTGTCATAGTTTTTCGTTAGCTTTATAAAGGAGCCTGTTTTCGGAATTACATATTCCTGAGATAGGCTTTGTGATTTTTAGAGAAAGTTCACCTTAACAGCTATCGATGGTTCGGCAACTTAATTACAGGCTCTCTCCAATCCGTAATTCTATCAACTTTAAATGGAAGCTGACTAGCGTGCTGATGTGCATTTCATGTTTTGCAGTTGTCACGATATACATTTTTAAATACTTAATTGATCCAAGTGATAGAAGCAACATAGTGGATCGTACTAACAATGTAATCATTGTGTCAGATCAATTAGTTTCTACTCTTAAAGACACGCGAACCAATGCAAGAAATTATTTGATTACAGACAATGAGTCTTTTTTAAAATCCTTCACTAAAGATGTTTCACTAATTGATCAGCATCTTGCCTTACTAAAAAGACTAACACGTAACAGTCAATTCCAAAAAATACGTGTTGACTCTCTTGAGTTTGAGATTACTAAAATTGTTTCATTCAATAAAGAGCTAATCACATTGAAACAAAGTGCTGATATTAATAAAGCCAGGAATTCGATTAATACTCAATCTGATGAAGTATTGATGGATAAAGTGAGATTGCTACAGAATGAAATTCAGAATGAAGAAAATCTATCACTTCAAAAACCAAAAGATAAAAAACAAAGTAGCATCGGGAATATGAATTGGCTAATGGCTTTCTTCATGATGATAGTCGTTTTTATAATGACGCTTGAATATCTTAACAACCGGATCAGTACTTCCGCCAGGAGCAAAACGGAAGATGACCTCCAAAAGAGCAAATGGTTTTCTACTACTCTTTCCAGTATTGGTGATGCCGTCATCGCTACAGATAATCAGGGTAACGTTACCTTTATGAATCCTGTTGCTCAATCTTTAACAGGTTGGGAAGAAGAAGATGCCAAAGGTATTTCGCTTGATATTATTTTCGATATTATAAATGAAGAAACTCGTAATACTGTTGAAAGCCCTGTCAGAAAAGTTCTTCAACATGGTAAAGTTGTTGGACTGGCCAATCATACACTTTTGATCAGAAAAGACAAATCAGAAATTCCTATTGATGACAGCGCAGCTCCCATAATGGATAGCAATGGAAAAATAGAAGGTGTGGTGCTGGTGTTCAGAGATGTAACAGAACAGAAAAAAAATGGAATAGCTTTAAAAGAAAGTGAAGAAAAATTTCAAAAAGCATTTCAGGCCAGTGCTGCGGGAATTTCTATTACACGTATCTCCGATGCCACTTACCATGAAGTTAATGATACTTTTACTCAGTTGACCGGATATACTAAAGAAGAGCTGATCGGGCATTCATCTTCAGAATTGAATATGATTGCCTCTATAAATAAACGTGAAGAAGTATTGCAACAAGTGAGAGATCATGGATCTGCAAAAGATTTTGAATTGACAGTTCGTCAAAAATCAGGAAAGATAATTGAAGTTCTTGCTTCTGTTGAAACCATCGTATGGAGAAATGAGAAGTATGCTATTAATATTATTTATGACATCACCGAACGAAAAAAAGCGGAGACAGATTTAGCATTTGCAAATAAGGAGCTGGAGTCATTTTCGTATTCTGTTTCTCATGATCTGCGCTCTCCCCTGAGATCAATAATAGGATATTCTAAAATACTGGAGGAAGACCACAGAGATACACTTAATGATGAAGGCAAACGTGTATTGGATATCATAAGAAGAAACTCACTTAAAATGAATTCGCTTATTGACGATCTGCTGTTGTTTTCAAAGTTGGGTAGAAAAGAAATACAAAAATCTGAAATTGACACCGAGACGTTGGTTCATCAAGTGCTTGCAGAAATCAAACAAGCCAATTTCTATAGAGCCAACGTTACTACAAAATCATTATTGCCAATTTGTGCAGACCCTGCACTATTCACACAAGTGTGGATGAATTTAATCTCAAATGCATTAAAATATTCCGGCAACAAAGAGAACCCCACGATTGAGATAGGTTCACATGAAGAAGAGAATGAAGTTGTGTATTCTATAAAAGACAATGGCGCCGGATTTGACATGCAGTATGCTGATAAATTATTTGGTGTATTTCAACGATTACACAAAGCACAGGAATTTGAAGGAACGGGAATTGGGTTATCTATCGTAAAGCGAATCGTGATGAGGCACGGAGGCCGTGTATGGGCTGAAGGAAAGATTAATGAAGGAGCTACGTTTTATTTTTCATTGCCATTAAAAGCCTGAGTCTGATTATCTATAATATAAGTTTTTTTTAGATTCTATAAAACTATGATATTGAATAAAGTGAGGATATCTTATTGAAAGGAACTTAAATTCAAGAATGTCTGGAAGGCTGTAACGGATGTATTAGTAATTAAAAAAATGAACTCCTCTAATTATGATTAAGCAATACTTTTGTTTAAAAACATTTTTTATTTCTATTATTTTATTTGTCAGTTCTCATTGTGTTCTAAGTCAAGCTCCTTCATCAGCGGCACTTAAAAAATTAAGTATCGAAGAGTTGATGAATCTTGAGATAACATCCGTTTCCAAGCGTGCAGAGAAGTTATCATCAGCACCATCAGCCATACAGGTTATAACGCAGGAAGACATCAGGCGTTCAGGCGTTCTAAGTGTACCAGAAGCACTGAAGCTTGCTGCCAATTTGCAAGTTGCTCAGGTGAATTCAAGTCAGTGGGCAATTAGTGCACGGGGATTTGATAACGTGCTTGCCAATAAATTGCTTGTGTTGATTGACGGTCGCACAGTTTATACACCATTATATGCAGGCGTATTCTGGGATGTACAAAATCTAGTGCTCGAAGATATAGAGCGTATAGAAGTAATCAGTGGCCCGGGAGGAACACTTTGGGGAGCAAATGCTGTCAATGGTGTTATCAACATCATTACTAAAAGCGCTGCAGATACTCAAGGGTTATTTGTGGAGAGTGCAGTTGGATCGAAATTACCGGGCCTTGGAAGTTTACGTTATGGAGGAAAGATTTCCGACAAACTCCACTTTCGTGTATACGGAACAACTTTTAAACGCAGTACTACTCTAGTGCACGACACCACTGCACATGATGACTGGACGATGACACAAGGTGGAATGAGACTGGACTGGAATGCTTCAGAAAAAGATGTAGTAACAGCACAATCCAATTACTACAATGGCCGACCCGATCCCGATGGTGGTTCACCCGTTATGGCTACCGGTATAAATGCTCTTACCAAGTGGAATCACAAGCGTTCTGAGAATTCAGATTTTCAACTTAAAGTATATTATGATGAAACTTTCAGGGACTTTAGAAATAAATTTACAGAGCGATTAAAAACATATGATGCAGAATGGCAACATCGTTTTCGCTATAAAGCTCATGAGGTAATCTGGGGTGGAGGTTATCGATTCCTCGATCATACAGTGACTAACTTAGAGCTTTTTGGTTTTTTTCCTGGTCATAAACAACTACATCTGTTCAACGTATTTCTCCAGGATGAATTTACGATCGTACCAGACCGTTTACAATTTACACTTGGATCAAAAATTGAACATTATACTTACACAGGGTTTCAGTACCAACCCAACGCACGACTTTCATTTACACCCAATGTGTACAATACTTTTTGGACAGCTGCATCACGTGCCATCAGACTACCTGCACGCATTGATCGCGATTTTTCAGCATCCTTTGTTCCTGGCTTTGTAGTTCTGCAAGGCAGTAAGGACATGCAGGCAGAAAGTGTAATTGCTTATGAACTTGGTTGGCGCGTTCAGCCAAGAGAGAAGATTTCAATTTCTTTGTCTTCATTCTATAATAAGTATGATAATATACGCAGCGCAGAACCTGGTCCTAACGCAGGATTTCCAATTACGTTTGCTAATGGTGTGAAAGGAAAAACCTATGGAGCTGAACTTTCTGTTGTATATCCATTAACCAGTTATTGGAAACTAAGAGGTGGATATACATTTCTGAAAAAGGACCTTGTTGTTAAATCCGGAAGTTCAGATATGAACAAAGCTACGGCAGAAAGCAATGATCCCCAGCATCAGATACTCATTCAGTCTATGATGGATCTTCCAAAGAATATAGAATTGGGAGCGCTAATTCGATATGTTGCAGAATTGCCAAAGCCTAAAGTTGAAAGTTATACCGGCCTTGATGTGCGAGTTTCATGGAGAATAGTAAAAGCCTTAGAGCTAAGCGTTGTAGGTCAGAACTTACTGAAAAACACGCATGTGGAATTTATTGATGCTTCTCATCCGGCGCATCAGGTTAAACGCAGCATTTATGGAAAGATTATTTTACGATTGTAGATATTCAATACTATCATAACATATAGAAGATACTATTCTTATAGGTTCAATTTTTTATTGCATTACCAATCACAAGCGTAACGCTATAATTGATTTAGTAATGCCTCAGTTTGGAAATAGGTAAACAGAGACTTTCTTCTCTAAGGAGAGGAGTGTTATGGTAAGTCTATTGCCTGTTAATTTCCACTTTCCATAGTATAACCAAATCATTGTTAGGGTCATCAAAAATGGTGATGAACGGAAGAAATGTCAATGAAGAGATTAATTCCCAATTTTATTGGACATCATAAGTTAAAGAGCCAAAAAAAACTTATATTGTAATGAGCACATTACAGCATACCATTGATATTGAAATGTTTTGTAAATCTGGTCATTAAATATTTTTACATATGTAGCGAATAGATAGCACTTCCGGAAAAGAAAACCCTTCTGCATTATGATTAAGCAATGTTATTGTTTTAAAATACTTTTCATTTCTGTTATCCTATTCACCAGTTCTCATTCTGTTCTGGGTCAAGCTCCATCTTTTGCAGCACTAAAAAAATTAAGCATTGAAGATTTAATGAATGTTGAGGTCACATCAGTTTCAATGCGACCAGAGAAACTTACAGAGGTAGCATCTGCTGTTCAGGTAATTTCAGAAGAAGACATACATCGATCAGCTGCAACAAGACTCCCTGAAATTTTACGATTAGCGCCAAACCTGCAGATGGCTCAAGCCAGCTCAAATAGCTGGGCTATTACAGCACGTGGGTTCAACGGCTTACCATCGGCAGGAGGGATACTGGCTAATAAATTACTTGTCATGATTGATGGACGATCTATTTACAATCCACTTTTTGGAGGTGTGTACTGGGATGTACAAAACACTTTGCTTGAAGATATCAATCGTGTAGAAGTTGTAAGCGGACCCGGCGGTACGCTTTGGGGAGCAAATGCCGTAAATGGAGTTATTAATATTGTTTCAAAAAGTGCGAAAGAAACTCAGGGTTTATATGCATCTGCCGGAGCAGGTTCATTTCTGCAAAACATGGCTCAGTTAAGATATGGTTTCAAGGTAGGCCAAACTCTTTTTGTTCGGGTTTACGGACAGCGCTTAGATCAGAGAAACACAGTGATGTCAAATGAAAAAACTGGTCACGATGCATGGCACACAACACAAGGGGGATTCAGGATGGACTATTATCCTTCTCAGTCAACTACATTAACCTTACAAGGAGATGTTTATGGTGGAGTTGCAAATGACTCAGTTGCAAAAGCCAATACTGATGGTCAGAATGTGCTGGCTCGCTTCACACACAAATTCTCAGACAGATCAACGCTGACAATACAATCGTACTTTGATCGCACCTGGAGAACAACACCTAATTCTTCAAATCGTTTTATCTATCAACTTAATACATACGACCTCGATATTCAACATCGTTTTCCCGTTGGTAATAAACAAAGTATACTATGGGGTTGCGGCTATAGGTTGCAGAAGGATCTGACTGCAAACTCCTTCACACCACTTAATCGATCTATGCCACTTTACAGTGGATTCATTCAAGACGAAATTGATGTTGTAACTGACTTGCTTAAACTAACCATTGGAAGTAAATTTTTACACAACGTTTTCACCGGCTTCGAAACTCAGCCCACTGCGCGCCTTGCACTGACACTAAACAATAAAAATACAATCTGGGCATCGGCGTCACGTGCTGTGCGTATTCCTACACGCTTTGATCATGACATTACAACAACATCAATATTCGGTTCAGAAAAAGTTAATGCCTATGAACTGGGTTATCGCGTGAGGCCCGTTGATCGGTTATCTCTTTCACTGGCTACTTTCTACAATCAATACAATCATCTTCGAAGTCTTGATTCAACGTCAAATGCTTCACAGCCTGTAGTACTGGCCAACTCACAGCAAGCTCGGTCGTGGGGTGTAGAATTCTCAGGCAATTTTCAAGCAACAGCGTGGTGGCGTTTACGTGGTGGCTATACTTATTTTGAAAAGAAAATCAGGCCAACCAACGCTAAAGTATTTCCGATAAGCGAAGCCTTCGAAGGTGTTGATCCTGCACATCAATTTATGTTTCAATCCATAATGGATTTACTGAAAGATGTTCAATTAGATATTGTTGGTCGATATATAGATATGTTACCGGCGGTACCACCAACGGTTCCTGGTGTTCCTGCCTATTTTACTTTTGATGTGCGTTTTGCATGGCGATTCAAGTCTCTTGAATTTTCTGTTGTAGGTCAAAATTTACTAAAAGATCAACACTCAGAAGTTGGTCCTTCACGAATACCCAGAAGTGTATATGGAAAAATAACATGTAGATTATAGAATGATAACGCGCCGATATATATTTACGCTCTTCCTGCTGATAGGCATTGTATTCCTTTCACCTGCTCAGTTATCTGGCCCCTCACAAGAGTACCAGGTAAAGGCTGTCTTCTTATTCAACTTCGCACAATTTGTTGAGTGGTCTCCCAGTACATTTCCTGAAACAGAAACGCCAATGGTAATTGGTGTTTTAGGCGAAGATCCTTTCGGCACTTACCTGGACGAAACAGTGCATGGTGAGAAAATAAATAATCACGCTCTGATTGTTCAACGTTATAAAAAAGTTGAAGACGTAAAAAAATGTCATATTCTTTTTATCAACTACAAGAAGAAAGACCAGATAAAGCAAGCACTGTCAGCTTTAAAAGTAAAGGATATTCTCACGGTGAGTGACGCATCAAATTTTGCTCAGTTGGGAGGAGTGATCGGATTCTTTACAGAGGAAGGTAAGATCCGCATTCGGGTAAATCTTGAAGTTGCTAAAAACTCTGAGCTCTCCATTAGTTCGAAATTACTCAGGGTTGCCGAAATAGTTAAATCAGAGAATAATTAAAAATAGTTAATCATGCTGCTGAAGGACACACCCATACGACATAAGCTGATGAGAGCTATTCTTCTCACAAGCAGTGCTGTGTTGCTGATCACATGCTCCTTCTATTTTGCTTATGAATTTTTTACCTTTCGAAATACATCCATACGTCAGCTCTCTATTCTGGGAGAAATTATTGCTACCAACAGTACAGCAGCAATGGCATTTGATAGTCGTGAAGACGCAAATGAAATACTTTCTGCACTTAAAGCAGAGCCTCATATTGTAGCGGCTATACTTTATGACAAAGAGGGCAATCCGTTTTCAAATTATCCTTTGAGTGCAAAGACAACTACAGTTTTACCGAAATCAGATTTTGAGGAGCGCTATAGTTTTGAAGAGTCTTATCTTGTGGGTTTTCAACCTGTAATCCAGGGAAACAAACGTCTCGGAACATTGTATCTTAAGTCTGATATGGGAGCCATGTATGAACGAATTCGTCTATACGGAATCATGGCCGTTATTGTGACAATCATTTCTTTTCTGGTAGCCTACTTTCTTTCTAAGAATTTACAGAAAAGTATCTCGAAGCCTATTTTGGCACTAGCCGAAATTTCACAAGCCATTGCCAAGCGTAACGATTATTCTGTACGTGCAACGAAATTGGGTGAAGATGAAATTGGTTTGCTAACAGATGCTTTTAATCAAATGCTGGAACAAATTCATACGCAAAATCAGGAGATTCAATTGTTCAACAAAAACCTTGAATTGAAAATTAAAGAAAGAACTTACGAACTGGAAATTGCAAATAAAGAGCTGGAAGCATTTTCTTATTCTGTCTCGCATGACTTACGTGCACCACTCAGATCTATTGATGGCTACTCCAGAATACTCATTGAAGACTATGGTGATAAAATTGACGATGAAGGAAAGCGTACGTTGCAGATAATAGTGAAGAATGCTTTAAAGATGGGCTACCTGATTGACGACCTTCTTGCATTCTCACGATTGGGAAAACAAAACGTCACAAAAATTTTGCTCGACATGAACGCAATAGCTCAGCGGGTAACAGAAGAAATGGTTGCACAGAATTACAAGACAAGCGAAGTTACCATAGAACCTTTATTAAGCACCAAAGGCGATAGCAGTATGCTGCGGCAGGTGATGACAAATTTGATTTCGAACGCATTAAAATATTCCACAAAAAAAGAAAAGCCGGTTATTACAATCGGATCATACCATGAGAACGATTATGATATTTTCTATGTAAAAGATAACGGTGCGGGATTTGATATGAAATATTATGATAAGTTGTTTGGAGTTTTTCAACGACTGCAT
Source organism: Cyclobacteriaceae bacterium (assembly GCA_035493595.1). Taxonomy (GTDB): domain Bacteria; phylum Bacteroidota; class Bacteroidia; order Cytophagales; family Cyclobacteriaceae; genus DATCRE01. The sequence continues at coordinate 12,129 of DATJHZ010000233.1, forward strand.
AGCCCCAGCGAATTTGAAGGCACAGGTGTTGGTCTGGCGCTCGTACATCGAATTATCACCAAGCACGGTGGCAAAGTGTGGGCAGAAGGAAAAGTAAATGAAGGCGCCACGTTTTATTTTTCATTACCTGTTTTTTGAGACTTAAACTAAATATAATAATATGACTAACTCCATTCATGACGTAGATGTATTGCTGGTTGAAGACAACCCCGACGATGCAGGGCTTGTAATTCGTGAACTAAAAAAAATTAATTTAGGAAATAGCCTTTATCATCTTTCTGATGGAGCTGAAGCCCTGGATTTTATATTTGGCAGAGGCGAATTTTCGGAAAGAAAAGTTGAAGATAAACCAAAAGTAATTTTACTCGATCTTAAAATGCCAAAAGTTGATGGCCTTGAAGTGCTTCGTACAATCAGAGATGATGATCGGACAAAACTCATTCCTGTTGTTGTAATGACTTCTTCCAGAGAAGAACAAGACATCATCAGAAGTTATAGTTTAGGTGTGAATGCGTATGTAGTGAAGCCCGTTGGCTTCGATAATTTTTCAAAGGCCGTTGCAGAGTTAGGCATGTTCTGGATATTGGTGAATCAATCTCCGAGGTGATATTGTAAGTTTGAGGCACAAATCCAGGAACACAATTATGGTTCTGGTCTGTGAGGACACAGACCAGGAATAGAGGACACACAAGGAATAGGATGTCAGTGAGAACACAGATCTTGGAACGAAACTATGTTTTGCATTTGCTAGTGCTACTATTTTTTACGAACGTAAATTTTCTCGTTAGGAATAGCGATTGTAAACTTAGTCCAGAGTCCGTTTTCTGAATCGACATAGATCTCACCGTAAAGACGATCCACTGCTTCTTTAACAATGTAAAGTCCAAGCCCTGAGCCTTGTGAACGATCTGTTGCACGAAAGAACATTTCGAATATGCGACTTAAATATTGTTTGGCGATACCAATGCCGTTATCAAACACGGTGAGTTTCCAAACCGTTTTTCCTTTTTCAACTTCAATCTTTATTGTATGATTTTCCTTTCTGATATCGCGATACTTGACCGCGTTACTAATCAGGTTGCCTATAACAATCTTGAGGCGGTTAGGATCACTCACCACAGTTGTATCGTTCTTTATATTGAGTTCGGTGTTCATAGATTCCATGCCGGGCAGAAACTTCACATCAATTAGACAATTTTGTATCAGGTCAAATAAATTAACTTCCTCATACAAAATATCCATGCTCGAATTTTGTGAGTATTGAATCAGATTTTTGATTACATCTTCTAATTTTTTAATACTTGCTTCAACAAGGTTGATATGGTCATTGATATCGTCCTGCTTGTTTTGAATGCGCATTAGATTGATGAGGCCCATGACAGATTTCAATGGCGCAATCAAATCGTGTGATGCGCTGTAGACAAAAGCATCCAGTTCTTTGATGGTTTTATTAAGCTGAAGAATTGTTTCGTTTAGTTTTTCAGTGCGATGCTGCACTGTTTTCTCGAGTGACTCATTAAGTGTCTGAAGATTTTTCTTAGCTTCAGATAATAGGAAATTCTGCCCCGTAATTGTTTCCTGTTGTGCGCCCATTTCTTCATTCTGTGCTTTCAGTTCTTCATTTTGTGAGGCGAGATCGTCATTTTGCCTTTTTATTTCCTGACTTTGCACAGCCACTAAATGTTCGAGTATTTTTTTTCTTTGTCTGAGATTATATAAACGATACTTATAAAAGCTAAATGCCATCAGGCAAAAAATAACGAAGAGTGCTATGCGAAAATAGAATGTCTTCCACCACACTGTTTGGATGATTAACGTAATGCTTTTTTCCGGCCCCCATGTTTGTCCATTTAATGAAGCTTTTACAGAGAGTTTATAATCGTCCGGATCAAGATTTGTAAACGTTACGCTGTGATCTTTGCCTGCTGTCTGCCAGTCATTGTTAAAACCTTCAAGTTTGTATTGATAAATTATTTTCTCTGGTGATAGAAAATTGAAAGCCGAAAAGTGAAACGTTATCAGTCGTGAACTGGCGTGTGATAACACCATGTTTGTAGTTTCGGTAATACTCTTTTTTAATGATGCACTTCCCGGCTTTATTTGTTCATTAAAAATCTGGAAACCTGTAAACACTACAGCGAGTGAATTTTCATTGGGTTTAATTTTTTGTGGTTTGAAAACATTAAAACCTTTCGTACCTCCAAATATCAGATAGCCATCACGAGTTTGTAAAGAGGCACTTCGATTGAAAATAATTCCCTGAACACCAAAGTGAGAATCTAATACTGTGATACTGGTATCGGCCTCGTTAAAATGTACGAGGCCCTGGTTAGTGCCAAGCCATAAGCTTCCGGGCCTGTCTCTTTCAAGAGCCAGCACAGAATTATCAGGCAGCCCATCTCTTTCATCAAGAATTGAGAAGGCACCTGATATAGAATTATATTGACATAACCCGCTACCATAAGTTCCAATCCAAATCTTATCATTGTCTTCAAGTAAAGCCTTTACTCTTAAATCAGGAATTGCGTGGCCATACTTATCAGTACCCTTAACTTGAATGATAGAATCTGTCGTTGGATTATAGCGCATTAGTGTTCCATAAGATCCTATCCAAAGCATATTATCCAACGTGATTAAAATAGTTTGTGCCGGGAGATCTATAAAAAGTTTATTAATTTTTCCACCGAGAGGATTTTCAATATGATTAAACACATGAGTTTTCGTGTCGAATCTGTTCACACCTCTGTCAGTGCCCAACCACAAATACCCGCTTGCATCTTTCTGGATAGACCACACGGTATTTTGAACGATTGTTGTTTTATCATCGGGATTATGAAGAAATTGTTTCCATTCTCCATGAGCACCCAAATAGATAAGTCCATAATGAAATGTACCTATCCACAGATCGTCGCCATCAACTAATAAAGAAGTAATAACGCTTACATGTTTCAAAGGGGCAGGTAACTCATAACGATGAATAATTCCATTTTTTAAAAAGTGAAGTCCTCCGCCATCAGTACCAACCCAAATCTTTCCATCAGGCGCTTCAGCAAGGGACGAGACTTCATTGTATCGTAATGAATTCTCCTGGAGTGTTTCACGCTTATACAATTGAAATTGGATAGGAGGGATTTCATAATAGCTGACACCGCTGTTATAGGTACCCAACCAAATATTTCCCGTTGGTTCTATAAAAATAGTACGAATGGTGTTGCCACCTAAACTGCGATCATCAACTTCGGAGTGGAGATAGAAACAAGATTTATCCTTGTCAGGTCTTAAAATATTTAATCCGCCGCCATCTGTTCCTATCCACAAGCAATTGCTATCATCTTTGCCTAATGACCAGACGTTGTCATTGTTTGTGCCACCATTTAGTTTGTTGTAATACCTAGTATTTTTTGTGTCCCGATCTATCTTACCAAGTCCATGTCCTTCCGTTCCAAACCATATCGTATGATGGTCGATTAAAATTGCACGAACTGTGGATTGATCATGCGCAGTTGAGATCTTATGGTTTTGCAGATTAAGAATCTTTAAACCCTTGAAGGTTCCCAGAACTAAACTATCACCTGCCAGCTTCAACGTCCATACTATTTCATTTTTAAATTCAGGCTCTTTAACATCAAAAACTTTTTGCAATGATAAATCCAGGTAGCGCAAGCCACCCACAGTGCAGGCGAGCCATAAGCGATTTCTTTTTTTGTCTAATGCGGCGTTGGCATAGATTGTACCGGGAGGATTACTGGTTTTATAAACCTTAAAACGTTCTAACGATCGATCAAAATAATTAATACCCGATACTGTGCCTACCCATAAATTACCAGTGGCCTGCTCTTCTTCAATAAAATGCACAACGTTGTGACTCAGGCTTGTTGAATCATCAGGGTCATGACGGTAAGTTTTGAATTCATTGCCATCAAATCTGCTTAAACCACCTTCGGTTGCAATCCAAACAAAACCATGAGAGTCACGAAGAATACAATTGATGGTAGGTTGCGGTAAACCCTCTTCCGTAGAAATTCTCTTAAAGAACAATTGCTTTGTGGCAGAGTCAAGGAGTTGAGCCCTGCATGATAGCGTTAATGTTGCTATCAAAAGGAGCAGCAGGATTAGTTTGTTTTGAACCGCAATTTTTTTCACAGGTTGTTTAGCCAATGCATATAAGTTAATCAAAGATTTTTTATTTAATGATAATTTTATCCAGATTTAAACGAAACCGGAAACTATGCACATTGAGGGTATGAAAGATTGGAGAAGGAGGGGGCTCTCCAATTTTACTTTAGAATACATTTTCCCTTTACTGAAAATGTTTAGTCAGACTCCGGTTGAGGAAATGCGGGAATAGAGTTAAAAATATTTAGTAATAATTTCTTCAAGCATCACCTTTGTTAGCGGTTTGGTTTTAAAGTCAGTTGTAATATTTACTGCTTTTATTTGGTCGTCCGGATTTTCAGAAGTTGTAAGCATGATTATTATAACCTGGTGCTGCAGACTCTTATCCAGCATGTTATATTCGTTAAGAAATTCCCAGCCGTTCATTCCTGGCATATTGATGTCCAAAAATATGAGGTCAGGACTTATAGCTGGTTTGGATTTTAAATATTCAAGAGCAACCGATGCTGATTGCATAATGATAACATTCTCGGCAGCGTCGCATTTTTTTATCACCCGCTCATGAAAGAAATTATCATCAGGGTTGTCATCAATCAACATTATACAGTTTAACTTTTTAATCATATGGTTAAGTAAGGTATAGTAAAATTAACGGTAGTTCCTTTTCCTGGTGCTGATTCCACCCAAATTTCTCCCTGGTGTAATTCAACAATTTTTTTGCAGTTGGCAAGCCCAATGCCATTTCCTTCATACTCTGTGCTGTTGTTAAGGCGTTGAAAAATTTCAAAGATCTTTCCGAAATGAGCAGGCGAAATTCCGATGCCATTATCTTTCACTGAGAATAGCCATTTATCATCTATCTTCTTTGAAGTGATCTGAACTTCTGGTCGGTTACTTTTATTTTGAAACTTGATTGCGTTCGTTATAAGATTCTGAAATAGCTGGCTCATTTCAGTTTCATATAAATTGAGACTGGGCATTTCCTCTATATGAATAACAGCACCTGATTTTTCTATCATAGTTTCAAGATCTGAGATCACATGCATAATTAAATTTTTGCAATCTACAGGGGTAAGTATGCGGTCACGACCCAAACGCGAAAAATCTAAAAGTGATTTTACGAGCGTGCTCATTCTTTTAGTTGCATTCTTTGTAGCGTGAATGTATTTAAATGCCTGATCATCCAATTGATCTATATAATCTTCCTCAAAGATCTGCATGTAGTTTGAAACGGTACGGAGAGGTTCTTGCAAATCATGCGAAGCCAGATAGGCAAATTGTTCCAGCTCCTTATTTTTAACTTCAAGTTCCACCTGCTTCTTAAGCGTAATCTCTTGCAACTTTCGTTCGGTAATGTCAATGATGGAAGCAAGCACTAACTGTCCTTCAGCAGTTTCAATAGGGTTCAATCCAATTTCAACCTGAACCTCAGTGCCATTTTTTCTCCTCGCGAATAAATCACGACCAGTGCCCATAGAACGTGTCTGAGGTTTTTTAAAAAACGAATTTCTGTGACCAGTGTGATGCTTGCTGAATCGTTCAGGGAGAAGTATCTCAAGCTTATTTCCAATCAGTTCGTCTCGCTCATAGCCAAAAAGAGATTCGGTTTGCTTGTTCACCAGCGTAATCACGCCTTCATGATTAACAAGTATCATGGCATTGGGCGCAGACTCTACAACAAGCCTGAATCGTTCTTCACCTTTCTTGCGTTCTGTAATATCGATAATAGATGCCAGCACCATTTGTCCATCCGCGGCTTCAATAGGATTTAAACCAATTTCAACCTGTATCTCTGTTCCGTTTTTTCTTTTTGCAAACAGATCACGGCCGGTACCCATAGAACGTGTTTGAGGTGTTTTAAAAAACGAATTTCTATGATCTGGATGATGCTTGCTAAATCGTTCAGGTAAAAGTATTTCAAGTTTGTGTCCAATCAGTTCATTCCGGTTATAACCAAAGAGCATTTCGGTTTGCTTGTTGACCAATGTGATAACACCCTCATGGTTAACAAGCACCATGGCGTTAGGAGCTGATTCTACCACAAGCTTAAATCGTTCTTCCGCTTTTTTTCGTTCTGTAATGTCAATGATAGAAGCTAAAACCATAGTTCCATCAACCGTCACAACAGGATTTAATCCAATCTCGATTGGAAATTCCGTCTTGTCTTTTCGCAGGGCAAAGAGTTCTCTGCCTGCACCCATTGAACGCACACTTGGCTGTGTGAAAAACATGTTTCGAAAGCCAGGATGATTTTCACTATAACGTTGGGGGATAAGCATCTCTACCAATTGTCCAATAAGTTCAATGCGCGTGTAACCAAATAATTTCTCTGTTTGATTATTGACATAGGCTATTTTGCCCTCTTTGTTTACTAACACTATAGCATTCGGAGAAGACTCTACAATAAGCTGAAAAGTAAGTTCTGAATGTTTAAGTTGTTCCATGAATGTGTTATGAAGTATTTACGTATACCTGTTATTAATTTTAGTTAAGGTTAGCCACTTCGGGCAATTAGAATTTTAATTTTAGCCGACAAAGTATAGCACGCAGTTGGAACAAATTGATTGGGGTAGTCTATATGAAATTTTAAACAAACTGGCTTCATAAGAAAGAGGGAATTGGAAGTGAAAACCCATCCTTCCACCTTGTAAGGGTGTGGGATGGGCTCCTGCTTTGAAGGTAGTTTTTTTTGATATCAAATCAAAAAAATAGAGATTAAAGAACTTCAGATTATAGGTACTTGAATTACTGAATGTTAAATAGTGTGTAATGCCTGAAATCGGCTTATAGTGCTTAGTGAATTATACTTCCCTGGAATAAAGAATAATGCCAGAACATTTTAATAAATTGATATTGTCGACAATAATCAACGTCAATGCAATCTAACGCCACCACACCCGAGGAATACCTGGCGAGCCTTCCTGAAGATAGAAAAAAAGCCATGCGTGAATTACGAGATGCCGTTATAAAAAATCTTCCATCGGGTTTTGTTGAAGTTATGAGTTATGGCATGCTTGGTTATGTTGTTCCGCATGCACTTTATCCAGATGGATATCATTGTGATCCTGCCTTGCCGCTGCCATTTATGGGTATAGCCTCACAAAAGAATTTCATAGCCGTTTACCACATGGGCATCTATGTTGATGATGACTTGCTGAAATGGTTTACAGCAGCTTATAATAAGCAGATCAAAACAAAATTGGATATGGGTAAAAGTTGTATCCGTTTTAAGAAAATTGATCAGATCCCATTTCAACTAATAGGAGAGTTGGCTTCAAAAATTACTCTGAAGAAATGGATTGCCATGTATGAAAAGAATCTGAAGCGATAATGATAGTTAGAGAACGCCCTTCTGGAATATGATTTATTATTGTTTAAATAAAATCTATTCCAGATCCGTCTCACATTCTTCGGCTTGACATTCCTTGATCTGCGTTCTTACAAACAGAAATGCATGACGACAAAGTATTTCTTAACACTAGCACCAGTGTACTTAATGAAATGATGAGAAATTTGATAAACTACCTCGCCATTTTTATAACCCGTTAGAAATCTTTTTCTCCTTTATAAACTCGGCGTATGAATATAGAATAGGAATGATGACCATTATAAATACGATTACTCCCAAAGAAATAAGAAGCCATGGAAACCTTATAACAAGCGACAAAATAATGATCACGCAACCACCAACCATCCAAACCAGGCCACTTAATTTGTGAGTCTTTCTCCACACAGTTTCATTTCCCAGCGTCCATGGAGTACGAATGCCCATAAAATAGTTTGGTCTTAAGGTTTGAAAATAATTACCAAGCAATGCTATCATTCCGCCAACAAGTGTAATTACAATGCTGGGATCTTTTGCACTTCCTGCATTACTTAAATAAACCAGGTAGGTTAGTACCAGGGATATAAATAAACCCATTATAAATCGAATGGAATAGTATTTTCCCCCCATTTGTTCAACCCTTCTGTTGCTATCAAATCTTGGGAGAATTAGCATCAACAGGTAACTTAAAATTCCAAGGAGTGGAATAAATAGGAGTGCAGTCTTACTGGCCCAACCATTAGGTTGTCCGTCCAGGCCAAAATGTATAGCGACAGTATCAGGCAGATTGCTCCATACCAGGAGAAGGTAAACATAAGGCAATGCAAGCAATAGCCACAATAGAAATTCTTTGATGAACCTGTTCATAAGATTACTTTTTAAGCTTTAGAAAATAGGCTAAGATGTCGTCAATAACAGTTGTGTTTATAGAGTAGAGTACATACTGTCCCTGTTTAATCGTGGAAACCAGGTCGGCACGTTTTAGTTTGTCGAGGTGGTGAGATATGCTTGGAGCAGTCATATTAAAATTAGCAGCAATGTCTCCTGCGGTCATATCGCGTTTGCGCAACATTTTTAGGATCTCCCTGCGCGCAGGATCATTTAAAGCTTTGAAAACGTCATTCATTTTGTGTAGCGAATAATCAAATATAATATATTTAGATAAGTATCTAAATACCTAATTAAATTAGTTTTAATGTCTTATACGAATGATGTAACCAAAGAGTTTTAGCCGGATAAAAAGTCAGCATTATAAATTGAATATTTTGTGATGAATTGCTATGTTTAGCAATAAAGCTGTTTATCAACCAAAGGAACAGATAATAGGTTGACTACTAATTGATGAAACACACAAAACGACTGCTTAGAATAGTCATACCAATTGTTGCAATAACCTGCGCCGTAATATTCATACCCTGGGTAATGGTAAGGGCATGGTTAGCACCATTGCCCGATACAATTCAGGAACAACTAGATGATGCTTTAGATTATAAGGTAGATGGAATTATTGTATACGTCGATCAATCAGGTAAGCCGCCAGTATTTTACACTGCAGGCTTGAAAGATCGAGAAAGCAAAGTACCTATCGATCCACAAGCATTATTCAAGATTGGGAGCATTAGTAAGTTGTATATCGCAGCTGCTGCCGCTAAAATAATCAATAGCAAAAGATTGTCACTTGATGACACACTGGCTAAACTCTTGCCTGAACTTGCTGGAAGAATCGAAAATGCAAATCAGATTACCTTGAGAATGTTGCTGCAACATCGCAGCGGTATTCCTGATTGGATTAAAGATCCAGAGTTTCCATGGGACAAATCGCTAACGAATGTCAACGATGTACTAGAATTGGTGTTAGACGATCCCTCGGAATTTAAACCTGACAGTCGTTATGATTACTCCAATACAAATTATCTTTTAATTGGTAATATCCTGGATAGAACCTTGGGCTATAATCATCAGCATTATATTAAAAGCGAAATATTGACTCCCCTTGGGTTAACGCATACTTTTGGATTATTGAGTGAGGTTGATGCCAGAGAAGTTATAAGTGGATACGACTCCCACTATGATAAAGATGTAAAGATGCTTGATTTTGTGTCGCCTGGTGGATCGATGGTTGCTACCGCACAAGATGTGGGTATATTTTTGAGGGCATTGAATGATGGTTCCTTGTTGACAAAAGAAGAACAGGCTGTTTACTCATCCATTTATAAGTATGAACATACAGGCTTGTTACCAGGATATCAGAGTATTGCGCGTTACCATAAAGACATTGATGCTGTTGTTATACAGTTTGTGAATACAAGCGGAGGAGACATGTGGACTATATCGGAAATTGTGTATAATCGTATTATCAAAATTCTAAGCAAGTGAAAGCACAAGTGCATATGCAGTAGCAGATTTTGGTTTATGAAAGTGTTATCTTTCTAAATACGTTTTGCAATGGGAACGGTGACGCATATCTTACACCTGCAATGCTCATGCATAAACAAACACATACCAATAGAAAATAGAAACTGAATGAAAAGATTGTTTGCAATAATTTTGCTGGTAACACTTCTTACAAGCTGTGATTCGACAACTAATAAGACTAATAATATGGAAGACAAAAAAGATCAAACAGAAAAATCAACTTCAGCGGCTGACACAACAACACCAAAAGTGACAGGAATTGGCGGCATTTTCTTTTTCTCAGAAAATCCTAAGGAGGCGAGAGAATGGTATGCCAAAAATTTA
>DATJHZ010000234.1:0-9584 GCA_035493595.1 Cyclobacteriaceae bacterium
GAGATTAAACCTGTTATGATTGTTAAGGCGAGCAACCATGCAAACACATTAGGTACTTGCAACAAAGAGAGTTCCTTGCTGGTTAACTGATTAAATATGGGCAGTAATAACTGAATGAGTGCTACAGCCAGAAGTAAAGCAAGCAAACTCATCAAAACTGATTCACTTAAGAACTGACTAACTAAAGCACGCTTTCTTGCGCCTACTACTTTTCGCAAGCCAACTTCTCTTGCTCTTTTTTCACTACGTGCTGTGCTGAGATTCATGAAATTGATGCAGGCAATAAGAAGTAAGAATGCTGCAATTGATGTGAAGATGTATATGTATTTGATATTGCCGTTGGTGGCTACTTCATAACCATAATCAGAGTAGAGATAAATGCTTTCTAATGGTTGAATGAAAAGTTCCTTTTTGGTGCCGGTTGCTTCAAGATCTTTTCCTCCGTTTCGTTTTAAGAAGTCGGCAAGCTTGTTTTCAAAAACTGTTGCGTCAGAGCCTTCTTTTAATTTAACATAAGTGTGAAATATACTATTAGAAGCCCAGTCGGTTTGTGCCTGTACCCAACCACCAATATCACCATTGGTCATTGAAAGAAGTAAGTTAGCAGGTATGTGTGATTTATTTTTCGTGTCTTTGAATACACCCTTGATTGTGTAATCAAAATCGCCAAATGAAAGACCTACTTTTAATACATGACCTACCGGATTTTCATTTCCAAAGAATTTTGCAGCAACCTGTTCTGAGATAACAATTGTATTAGGTTCTCTCAGTGCTGTGTTTGGATTGCCATATTTAAAATCATAATTAAAGAGTTCAAAGAATGTAGAGTCAACATAGTAGGCATTGTTTTCAAAAAACTGTTTCCGGGTTTGCTCATCTTTCAATAACATTCTTTCGGCACCAGGAAATCGTAACAGCCTTGTTGTTTGCTCTACTTCAGGAAAATCTTTCTTCAGCCCTTCAGCCATAGGTGCGGGATTAGCGACCCATTTTTCATCTTGTACTACTGATGCAATACGATAAATTCGGTGTCCATCTTTGAAGTGTTTATCATAACTCAACTCATCCATGACATACAGCATAATCAAAACACAAGTGGCCATACCGATAGCTAAACCAGATACATTAATGAAGGAAAATGCTTTGTGCTTAAGTATGTTACGAATGCCTACTTTAAAATAATTTTTGAACATGCCGTAGTTGTTTAGTTGTTGATATCCTTCTATTGGTTTAATAATGCCCGGCCTGAATAGCAGCAAGACATCAATGATAAATCTCAGGTCAGCTTTTTTCTTTCCTGATTTTTTTAATCTTTCATCATACAACTCCATCAAATCTCCCTCTATGTATTTCTTCATTTTCGGATGGCAAAACCATCGGAAGAAATCCAAAAACATTTGTGGAGGATGATGTTTCAATTATTTACGATTTCAGATTTACGATATACGATTTTACCTAATCACTATTGACCATTGACTGATGACTAATAACTAATCTTTAAATTCAAAGCCATCTTTGGTATTGCTTTCCACAATTCATCTCTGGTGCTTTTGGTGTGTTCCATAGCTTTTTTACCAAGGGCGGTGATCTGAAAATATTTCTTTGGACGTCCGGCTCTTTCTTCTGTTGCTTCTCCATCACGCGATTTTAAATAGCCTTTATCTTCCAACCGCTTCAATGCAGTTTGAAGTGCGCCAACGCTAACATTTCTTGAAAGCCTTGTTTCAATTTCTTTCTTAATGGATACACCATAGGCGTCCTCGAAGAGTATGCCTACTGTAAGCATAACTACTTCTTCAAACTCTCCCAATTGATATTTCTTCATGGTTGAATAATTAATTCCTATTTGTAGTATTAATAAGTGTGCCAAATCTGGAAATGGCAAATAGGAGCGTGTTTTTGCATGATGGATGCGCTGCTATGTTCGTAATTGAACAACGTTTGAGCGTTCACGATCATTGCCAGGTAGATGCTGGTAGGGAGAATAGTTATCAGTTAATGGTCAATAGTCGATGGTCTATAGTCCATAGTTTGTTGTTATTAGCCATCGTTTAGTCTGTTCAAGGTTCTTGTGTTTGTCGCAGTCTTGAATTTTTTTTGAACCTTAAACTAATTATCGGAAATGTTAATACCTGATCAACGTCAAGCCTGAAGGGCTGAAATGATTATAGAATTTGTGGTTGTTTTTTCGAACCCTGAAAGGGTGAAATTGTGTCACTCCTTCGGAGTTCAGGCTCATCGAAATTTCAGAATCTCTATAATCATTTCAGCCCTTCAGGCTTGATTGTTAAGATTGATCTGATCTGAGGAGAATTATTTATTATCAGTTAGTGCTGGTGCTAGAACCTGTATCTGAGCGTTAAGCCTGTTCGTTGTGGAGTTGCATTGAATCCAACATACAGACTTTCTAACCTTCGATCATATTTATGATGGTTATGGGCACCAATTATCCATAATGGAATTCCTGCGCCAAGTCCTCCAACACCCAACAGAAAGGCAAGAGCGCCTGCTTCCGGGTTGCCTGTAGTTTTTGTTCCATAAGGAGTTTGAGTGATTGTGGCGTTAGAAAGTGTAACGATACCGCCAATGACAAGAGCACCGCCCAGTACAGTCAACAGTGTTCCTCTGCTCTGCATTCTTCTGTATTTCTCAGATTTTTGTAATAAAAATAATTTATCTCCCTGCTGATTTTGCTGTGCGTAGCAATGAATAGAAAGAACGGACAGAAAGCAAATGAGCAAAAATACCCTCATGATAGATTCTTTAATCCTCTAAAGGAAAAGATATTTCATGAGTTACGCAACAGGTATCTGCCGCAGGAAGCGTTGAGTATACCGAAACTTCAGATCAAGCCTAGTTTTTCTGTTTTTTTAACCAGTTCAATAGCATTTTTCACGCCTACCTTCTTCATCAGGTTAGCACGATGAGTCTCTACAGTGCGTGGGCTTATAAAGAGTTTGTCGGCCATCTGGAAGCTGGTGAGGCCTTCGGATATTAATTTGACAATCTCAACTTCGCGGCTTGTAAGTTTTACTTCAGGCTCTTTTTGTTTTTTCTTGATTACATTATTTGAATATTTCTTGAAGATTACTTCTTGTACATGGCTGCTAAAATAGGTTTGTCCTTTTAGCACGGTTTTAACAGCATGGGCAAGTTCGCCTCCCGTTTCATTTTTTATTACATATCCTTTCACGCCACACTCCATGCACCGACTTATGTAATCTTCATCGTCATACATGGAAAGGATGATGATCTTTGCTGTCGGATCATCTTTCAATATTTGCTGTGTTACATCCATTCCGTTCATATCTGGCATAGAGATATCCAGAATTAATAAGTCAGGTTTTAGATCTTTATATTGTGAAATTGCCTGAGTTCCATTTGTGGCTTCACCAGTAACAAGCAATTCTTTATTTTTTGTAAGCAAAGATTTTACACCATCACGAATCATTGAGTGATCATCGGCAATTAATATGGTAGACTTTTGCATCTAAAAAAAATTTATGTGAAACGCATTACCAAATCATACAGTACTTATACAAAATGTTAGTTTTAACATGAGTTGAATCCGGTGGATTGTCACAATGAAGAGTTGCATGGAGCAACTCATAAAATAAACCTGGAAGGTTAAAGCTGATGTTAATTTCATTTTGAAAGGTCTTTGTCTTTTTTAAGTTACAAAAACAAATTCAAATACAGGCAATTGAATTCAACAATCGACCTGGAAACCTGATTAATTGGTTGTTTACTTAAGATGAATAAGCTCTAAATGACCATTTCACATCACATCTAAGGACATTTACGTAAGTGTTTCTACGCGCGATTGAATTGACTAAAGTGTTGCCATATCAATAACAAATCGATAACGAACATCACCTTTCACCATTCTTTCGTATGCTTTCGTGATATCTTTTATATCAATCAATTCAATATCACAAATGATGTTATGCTTGGCGCAATAATCCAGCATCTCCTGTGTTTCGGGCAAGCCGCCAATACCAGAACCAGCAACGCTCTTGCGCAAATCCATAAGACTGAAGGCGGGTATCTCTGCAGGTTTAGGAGGGACACCTACCAGTATGTGTGTTCCGTTAGTGCGCAACAATGATAAGTAAAATTTAAAGTCGTGTGGTGCTGAGACGGTGTCGATGATAAAATCAAAGTAGCGTGTAACTTCTTTAACTTGTTTCTTATCAGAGGTAACGACAAACTTATGTGCTCCAAGTTTTTTAGCGTCTTCTTCTTTTGAAGCCGAAGTGCTTAACACAGTAACTTCAGCACCAAAGGCAACTCCAAATTTAACAGCCATGTGGCCGAGTCCGCCCAAACCAAGCACGGCAAGCTTGTGTCCTTTACCAACTTTCCAATGTCTGAGTGGTGAATAGGTTGTGATGCCAGCACACAGTAGAGGAGCAACAGCGGCAAGTGATAGTTTCTCTGAAATGTGTAATACAAAATCTTCATGAACAACAATGGTGTTTGAATACCCACCATAAGTTGGTGCGCCATTTTTTTCACGAGAGTTGTATGTTCCTACAGATCCGTTAAGGCAATATTGCTCAAGACCTTCTTTACAATTATCACATGTTCTGCATGAATCAACCAGGCAGCCTACACCTGCGAGATCACCAGCTTTGAATTTTTTTACATGGCTACCAACCTTCGTAACTTTTCCTACAATCTCATGACCTGGGATCATCGGGAAGATGCCTGGAAACCATTCATTTTTAATTTGGTGTAAATCAGAATGACATACGCCACAATATTGAATATCAAATTGAACATCGTGAGGACCTACTTCTCTTCTTTCGAAATTCCAGGGAGCAAGGTCAGTGGTAGGGCTTTGTGCTGCATATCCTTTTGCTTGTATCATAGTACTCTTCGTTAGTTTATCATGAGTAAGATACAAAATGACCGGGAAGAATGTGTTGTTAAACTACAGGCGGTTTTTGCCGGAGATTGTAAGGCATAAATTGAATACTATCGGCTTATTCTATTTTTCTAAAAATTTTAGCATCTTCTTCAATAAGTTCAAATTTCTTATTATCCATAAGATGGATCATTGTATCAAAAAATCCAATGATCAGATACCCTCCGGGATTTAAAGCAGCGTGGAACTTCTCAAGTAGTTTAACTTTGGCAATGTTGTCAAAATAGATCATCACGTTTCTACAAAAGATTATATCAAAACCATTGGGAAATGGATCTGTGATTAAATTCTGATAACTGAAGTGAGCATGGTTAATAAGCTCTGGATTCATGACGACATGTTTTCCATCGGGGGTATAGTATTTTGTGAAATCGCTAAAGGGACTCACTTCTTTATAATTCGTTTCATTCTCTATCATTTTAATTTTGTGATAGATTCCTTTCTTAGCTTCTTCAATGGCGTCTTTATTGAAATCTGTGGCTTTTGCCGTTGTCTTATTAATAAGGTTTGTCTCTTTTAATAATATACCCATAGAGTAAACTTCTTCGCCTGTGGAACAGCCCGCATGCCAGACAGATAGTTTGTCTTTCATACTGTATTCTTTGGGCATTCGTGTTTTGAGTCTTCTCCATAGTACCGGGTCGCGAAACATTGAAGTCATGCCAACACTTATTTCATTCATAAATACATGAACAAACTCTTTGTCTTTTAGAAAATGTCCCCAGAGATCGAAAGCAGATTCCAGATTAAAGCGATTAAGAACACGAATTATTCTTCGTCGTAATGATTTTGGTTCATAGCATGTGAAGTCAATCCCATAACGCGTGAGAATACTTTGTGTCAGAGAGTTTATCTCTTCTTCAGAAATTTCCTGAACTGCTGTCATTTTAGTTTATAGCAAATGCTGGTACTCTATCCTGAACTTCTTTTACAAGAAGAAAAATTACTTTTCCGATATCGCCATTAAGGTTGCGGGTAACAGTAATGCTTACTTCATAATTTTTCACATCAGATTCACCAACGAATGGGAGAAGGAAATTTGTAAAATCATTCGTGAGAATTTTTTCCTTGTTTTTGTTCCAGGCTTCATGATAATCAGGCGCCAGAAAATCAAGTATGTTTTTTGAGCGGAGTTCTAACCTTGATAAACCGAAAAAACGAAGTGCTTTATCGTTGGCAGTCTTACATACAAAGTCAGGATTAAATTCAAGAACAGGTATGGTTGATTTCAATGCCTGCACCATGGCATTCAAGTCATTCAGCTTCTCTTTTTCCTGCGTGGTGAATTGGGCAAACATCATTATTTTTTCAGGCTTGTTGCCTTCTATTACCATGGGATTAAATGTGCCTGAAAGCCAGAGTTCTTTACCTGCTTTATTTTTCATTTTAAATTCACCTGAAAAGAATTTACCAAGCCTGAGGTTTTCCCACATCATGACAACATTAGGTTCATCGCCCATGATGTGTTCAAAATATTTCCCTTCCAGTTCTTGGTTAGTATAGCCCATTACTTTGGCAAAAATTTCATTGGCGTTTTTAAAACGTCCGTCTACACCAAACTCTGCTGAGGCAATGGTGTTATTCACGCCATTGAGGTAGCTGTTTAATTCCGCCTGTCTGCGCTCAGCTTCTTTCTCTAATCTTTTTTCGTTTGATACATCTTGACCGAACTCAATGATCTTTTCAATCTCACCATTCAAATTCAAAACAGGATAATCAATGAGCTTCATGAAGTGCCTGTTACCTTTTTTATCAAATCGCGAAAAGACACCGCTTTGCAAACCGTGTTCATCGATAGTATCTAATATTTTATGGAACGTAGTTTCCTTTTGAGAAAGAATGGTATAAGGTTTCCCAATCAACTCTTCACGTGTATAGTTCAGTAGTTCGAGATAGTTTTCGTTTATGTCAATTAATATTCCGTTTTTATCCAGTTCAACAATGGCATTTGAACGACTCAGCGCTTCCATCTTCTGGTGGAAATCCATGGCTTTAAGTTTAGTCTGTGTTATATCAGACTGAATGGATATTAATTTTTGAATAGCACCATGTTCATCTTTCACAGGATTTATTGCCAGCGACACCCAATATGTTTTGTTTCTCTTGTTATAGTTAAGGATCTCTTCATAGATAGGTACGCCCGCTGCAATTTGTTCTCGCAACTTTTGTATAGTTCTCTTATCTGTTAACGGACCTTGTAGAATGGCTCCCGGTTTTTTGCCGATAACTTCTGAAGGTTCATAACCTGTCATTTTAGTAAAGCCATAATTTACATACTCAATCAAGCCATGATTGTCTGTTATAATAACGGAGTTGTCAGTGTTGTTGGCTACTAGTGATAGTCTTTCAAATTCTTTCTCTTTAATTTTCTTTTGCGTGATATTCTGAATCATGCATAAAAGTTTTGCAATGTTATTACTGCTATCATAAATAGGAGTAAACGTTACACTAAGCCATAACTCAGCGCCGTTTTTAGCTCTTGTCCGAAAGTCACCTGATTTGTGTACGCCCTGGAGAATTTTATTCCATGAGATATCAAGATTGTCAGCACCTACAATTAGCGTATAATCTTTTCTAGATAACTCCTGATGATTGTATCCTGTAAATTCTTCTAAAATAGAATTGTGGCGAATGATTTTACCCGTAGTGTCAAGTTCAGCTGTGGCAAGGGTAGAGTCAATGGCGTTTATAATTCCAGAGAGTTCTGTTTGCTTTCGCGACATCTCTTCCTGCGTGGCCGCGAGCTCTTCCAGGTTATGCCGCATTTCTTCTTCCCTGGATTGAAGCTCATGCGTAAGCGAATTGGATTCTTCCAGCAGATCTTTAGTATGCTCCATCGTTTTTAGTGAAACAATTTCTGAAGCGATATCTTCACAGACAGCTTTCAGGAATTCTATTTGATATGGCTTCAATACTCCTAAAGAAGCTATTTCAATAGCGCCACAAAAAACTTCATTAAAGATAAGAGGTGCAACAACAATGCTTCGTGGTGTGGCTTCACCAAGGCCGGAGCTTATCTTGGCATAAGTCTTTGGTACATCGGCAACAAGAATAAAATCTTTTTCAAGCATGCATTGACCTAGCATGCCCTGACCTTCATAGATTCTGCTTTCGAGAATCTTTCGTTTATCATAAGCATAACAAGCTGTTAGCTCTAAAAATCTTTCGTTCTCTTCATTTTCATATTCAATAAATAACGCTCCCTGGTTTGCCTCCAGATATCTGACAAGATTGCTGATGATACTATAACCATATTCTTTTACTTCACTTTTATGACGAAGAATTTCACTGAAATGTGTAAGCCCTTGCGTAATCCATGTACGTGCTGCATCTTCCTCTTTTATTTTTTGCATTTCTGTAGTGATGTTCAGCAAAGCTTTCCCGATAGGATCGTTAGCATCCAGAACAAGATGATCTGTATTTTTTTCTGGATGAGCCAGGTTAGTGATGAACTCCACAGAGTTATTAATTTTATTCAATACCTGATCCTGATTTTTTTCCAGCTTTTCCAAATTAGCAAACGACCATTGTGTTTTGTTCGCCTCACTTTTGTTAAGTGTAAGATTAGATTTCAGTACCAGTTTTTTAATAAATCCCAGCCAATGACTTAGAATGAAGATTGAAAATATAGCAGTTGCCAGAATAAGGCACGATACCACCCATTGACTCCCGCCAGAAAGTGATATAATTATGCTGGCAGCGGAGGCAATAAATAAAATGGAGTACGCGCTAACAAGGGTCTTTTTCATTTTACTAGGCTGTTATCTTTTGTTCAGGAATCATTTCGAAAATTTTGCTACTGAGCTTCCAGATAAATTGAGGGTGAATTCTTTCTTTTTTATCGAAGAGAAAAGTTGTATTGCAAAAAATCATACTGGTAGGATCGCTGCTTGATATTTCACTTAAAAATTCCTGAAGTTCTGAAGCATGTATCTTAGTGAGGTGAGGTACGTCTCCATAAACTTCGAGACCCAATGTATTTGAGATCTCAGCAATAACGGAAGCTGAAATGATGTTATCAATCTCGAGCAGAAAAGCCTCATTGATTGATTTGTTTGATGTTGTATTATTTAGCGCTTTAAATATTTCCTGGGTTTCATCTTCACTGAAGATCAGAAAACTTTTGCCAGTAATGTCGCCAATGATTTGAGTTATCAAAACATACAGGTCGCCTTGCTCTTCTGATATATAAGAGTAATCATCCTCGTGGCGGACAAGAATAGATTGTGAATTTACAATTTTGACATTTCGGTTTGTAAGCATAGAAAAGGAAGTGGCTGCTTTATCAAAGCCCATGTTCAATATGTGAATCAGGAAATTTTCACGACTGCGTGTACGCATAACAAGTTCAGTTTAATGTGAAGTTTTTAGAGATTTTACCTGTAGTACTCAGGCTAAATATGAATTGAAGGATGTGCGGAACATTCAGTACAAGGCATACATTTCCACTTCCTAAAATAGTGACACCACTAATAAATTTTATTTTGTCGACAGGCCTCATAAGGGGCTTCTCTACAATTTCTTTTTGTTGAAGGAGCTTATCAACAACAAAGCCTACTGTGCGGTTATTGAAGCTTACCACTACAATTTCAAGTTTAGCTTCTGGATGGATGTTGTCAAACGCAGCCTGAAGAACGTTGAAGTTGTAACCAGA
>DATJHZ010000235.1:0-9151 GCA_035493595.1 Cyclobacteriaceae bacterium
AAACTCCGGATTCCAGTGGATCTTCCTGAAAGATCCAAAGGATCGTAAAAGCGGTATCACACAGCAACAAGTGTATGAGAAGCTGGTAGCAGCATCAGGAAAGTTCCGGAATGTAATTATCATCCCAATACAGTTCCCAACCATTGGTGGATTCTCAAGCTCTCAGCCTTTGCAATATATTGTTAAGGCGCCAGAGTTATCTTCTCTTGTTAAAGTAATGCCAGCGTTAATGGGTGCTGTCTATCAAAGTAAGAAACTAAGTTTTCCAGATCCTGACTTTAAAGTTAATCGTCCGGAAATAAGTATCTCTATTGATCGTCAACGCGCTGCTCAACTAGGCATCTCTACTCAGGAAATTGGACGCACATTACAACTGGCACTCAGCGGCAGACGCTACGGTTATTTTATTCACAACGACAGACAGTATGAAGTTATCGGACAGCTAGATCGTAAAGAACGCTTAGCGCCAACCGATATACATTCACTTTCACTGCGTGCTGAAAATGGAGAGATGGTATCGCTTGATAATTTAGTGAGCATGAAAGAAAATGTAAGTCCTCCTGCTATTTATCGTTACAATCAATCGTATAGTGTTACCATCAGTGCTACGCCAGCACCGGGCGTGAGTCTTGGCGAAGCTATTAAAGAACTGGATCAAATTACAAAAAGTGTGTTGCCTAACGGATTCACAACTGATCTTGGTGGACAAAGTCGTGATTATGCTGAGAGCAGTTCAAGTCTTGTCTTCGCTTTTGTATTTGCTATCTTGTTGATATACCTCGTACTGGCAGCTCAGTTTGAAAGTCTGATCGATCCGTTTATAATTCTGCTTACAGTGCCTATGGCTATTACAGGTGCACTCATCAGCCTCTGGCTTACTGGGCAATCCATAAACGTCTTCAGTGAGATCGGAATCATTATGCTGATCGGGCTTATCACGAAAAATGGAATTCTTATTGTAGAATTTGCCAACCAACGCAAAGCTGAAGGCATGTCTGTAAAAGATGCTGTACTCGTTGCTGCTGCTACACGATTCCGTCCTATTTTAATGACAACACTTGCCATGATCTTTGGTACGCTGCCTATAGCCTTGTCGTTAGGAACAGCCTCTGGTAGTCGTACATCGCTGGGTATTGCCGTTGTTGGCGGACTGGTGTTTGCTGGTGTGCTTACACTGTATGTCATTCCTTCTGTTTACTCTTACTTCTCTCGTCCTCATGTTGTAAAAGAAACAACAGACGGTGAAGGTATTCTTACTAATGCTCCAAGTCATCCTGCTATCATTTAGATTATTCTTATGAAATCACAACATATCAAACATCAATTATATACACTGGCATTCTTGTCAGCGCTGCTCTTTTCTCATCACGCGCAGGCACAGCAACAGAAGCTTTCGTTAGATGATGCGATCACACTCGCCAAATCATCGAACAAAGAGATTAAAGTAAGCGCGCTGGAAGTTGAGAAGAGCAAACAACAACGCGTGATCTCACGCAGCCTCTTTCTGCCAACGGTTAATGCACAGGCCGCAGCCAATCACTACTTTCAATTGCCAGCTTTCTTCGGATTTGGAGAAGGAACGGAAAAAGGTAAAGTACCATACGGCCGCTTTGGCGGAGACGATCAGCTTGCAGCATCTGTTGTTGCCGTGCAACCACTGTATAATCCGCAAGCATATCCAACCTTGCGTCGTGCGCGCCTGCAGCAAGGTGAGCAGGAAGCGAATGCAAGCACTACACAATTGGCAGTACTTGCTGCTGTGAAGCAAACATACTTAACCATACTTGTACTGAACGAACGCATCAGGCTGCAACAAGAAAGCATCACACGAAATAAGCGGGTATTACAAGATGCACGTTCATTGTTTGCACAGGGAAAAGCATTGCGTGTAGATACACTTCGTGCCTTCACATCTGTTAAAAACCTGGAGCCAACATTAACACAATTACTATTTGCTGTTGAAACACAAACGCTGCACCTGAAGACTTACATTGGATTCGATTCGCTTCAGAACATTTCGCTTACAGATTCATTAACTGTTCCTGCACCCGAAAGTATCCCAGATGAAGTCACCATATACAACACGGCACGGCAAAACAATCCTGAGTATAAGGCGTTGAGCCTGCGTGAAGATATTGGAAAGGAGTCGATCAAAATAGCTTCGAGCTCACGTAAACCTGTAGTATCGGCTGTGGCTCAATATCAGGTTCAATCGCAAACAAATCAGTTTAATTATGGGCAAGCGTATTATCCAACTTCCTCGTATGTCGGGTTGCAACTAACGGTTCCACTATTTGCCGGTTTCAGTAATCAGGCCAGGACAAAGCAAGCGGCTTTCTCTCAGGAGCAGGCAACATTGGTACGTCGTCACGCTGAAGAACAACTTCACGCCATCGTGCATGAAGATGTAGCCAAGAGTCAGGAGTCTGTTGAGCGATTGAAAAATACAGCCCTGGTGCGAGAGACAGCACAGGTAAGTTATACAATCATTCAGTATCGTTATAAAAATGGTATCGCCTCCAGACTTGAACTGACAGATGCTGAATTAGCATTGTCAACATCACAGGCAAATTACCTGGAAGCCGTTTACGATTATTTGTCTGCGCGCATTGAGCTTGATAAGCTTATGGGAGTAGCATTTTAAATAATACATTTTTTCACATACACTAAGAAACGAATGAGGAGTAACTCATTCGTTTTTCTTTTTTATACGAAAGCCAAAGGTATTTATCTAAGTGAGTAAGAGGATCATTTCTATTTCAGCATGCTGGGTAAATTTACTCAGCTCATTGAGTAAATTATAAGAATAGATTAGTTGATTTCAATATCAACTATCATGGCTCCACTGTCAACTGAAGAAACTGTGCTTGATAGAACTCCAAGTTAGTTTTATCCATCATTATGGCACTTTCCAGGGTCAAGAAAATGAACCAGAGGCTTTTATCTAAGTCGTTTTACTCGTATTTTTAAATAGACCTTCCTCTATGAAATTTTATTTTGAAAAACGGGTACTTGCTGGGTTTCTCTGTACGATAATCGCACTTGCCCTTCTGATTGTTTTTTCATTCTCAAGCACCCAACGTTTAATTCAAACATCAGGGTTGTTAAACCATGCTCTTAGCGTTAGTAATACAGGTGATCTTGTTCTCAATAATATCCTTGATATGGAAGCCAGCAACCGGGGGTACGTCGTCACAGGCGATAGCATCTTTCTGACTGCTGTTCAGAACGCCAGCAATCCGTTAGATCGTTGTCTTGAAAAACTGGATTCATTAACTGCTTCCGATTCTGTTCAGGCTAAAAGAGTTGATTCTCTGCATCGTTTTGTTGAAGAAAAACGAGCCTGGAGCCGTCACATCGCAGGCATCAGAAAGCAAGGCTTTGAGCCTGCAAGAGCCCTGATAGCAGAGGGCAAAGGCCGACTGATAACAATCAAAATCCGAGCGTGTATAGCACGGTTACAATTTCGCGAAAATGAAAATTTTCAAAGCGTCAATACCATCAAAGCCAACAGCCTAAGCCAATTTCGATTGTCGTTTATTGGACTGGCCATGGCAAGTTTTATTACGATAATTTATCTTTTTTATGTGATCAACCAGACCTTAAAGGCGAGAAACGAGGCCGAAGCAAATCTGCTTCAAACTGTATATTTTACACGCCAGGATCTTGAAGCCAGAGTGGAAGACAGAAATGAGAAGCTGGCTGAGATAAATTATATCTATAGAAGTCTGGCTGCCAATATTCCGGGAACGGCCATTACTATTTTAGATCAGGATGAGCGATACCTGTTGGCAGAAGGTGATCTGCTGGAAAAAATGGGTTATATAAAAACTGATATGCCTGGTAAAAAAATATCAGAAGTGATCACACCTAAAAACTATGAGTACTACGAAGGTCTCATTCACCGAGCATTTGCAGGTGAAACTATATTGGTAGATCGACAGACTCTATCCGGATACTACACACTGATGAAGGTAGTGCCTCTTAAGAAAAGCAATGACGAGATCTTTGCCATTATGTTTGTTCTCATTGATGTTACCGAGATCAAAAAAATACAAGTTGAACTGGCCGATCTCAACAATGTTCTTGAATCAAAAGTCACACAACGAACTGAACAGCTCATAGAGTTAAACAAGGAGCTGGAAGCATTTACATATTCTGTCAGTCACGATCTGCGCGCTCCTCTTCGTGCAATTTCAGGTTATGCTCATATTATCAAAGAAGACTATGCACCGGTACTGGGTGATGATGGAAATCGGGTCAGTGATCTGATTATTTCAAATGCAATCCGCATGGGTAAACTCATCGATGACCTGTTAAGTTTTTCACATCTTGGTCGAAAGGAAGTATCACGTGCAAAGATAAATATGAACAATCTTGTAAGCGAGGTGCTGAAGGAACATACCATTCAGGAAGATTCCAGAAAATTAAATATTAAGACACTACCACTTGAAGCTACAACGGGTGATGTAAATATGATGAGACAGGTTTGGGTCAATCTTATTTCTAACGCACTCAAGTATACACGCAAAAAAGAAGTTGCTGATATTGAAATAGGATCGTTTAAAGAAGGTGACATCATCACATACTATATCCGCGATAATGGTGCAGGCTTTGATATGCAATATGCTGACAAACTTTTTGGTGTATTTCAACGCCTCCATAAAATGAATGAGTTTGAAGGTACCGGAGTAGGTTTAGCACTTACTCAAACCATTATCAAAAAACATGGAGGTAAAATCTGGGCAGAATCAAAGCCAAATGAAGGAGCAACATTTTATTTTACATTACCAACAATAATCTAATGCATGAATAGTACTATTTTACTGGTTGAAGATAATCCTGCTGATGCTGAGCTGGCCATCAGAGCATTTCAAAAAAATAATTTCACTCATCACATCGTACATCTTGAAGACGGACAGGAAGCACTGAACTACCTGTATGATTCAATCAATGAGATGCCGCGCCTTATCTTGCTTGATGTGAAGATGCCAAGAGTAGATGGAATTGAAGTTTTACGCAAACTTAAATCGGATGAGAACAAAAAAGTAATTCCTGTTGTAATGCTCACATCTTCAAAAGAAGAAAGAGATATTAGTGATTCTTATAGCCTTGGCGCAAACGCTTATATTGTTAAACCGGTAAACTTTACACAGTTTACAGATGCGGTAACTCAATTGGGGCTTTTCTGGATGGTTCTTAATCATCCACCGAAATAAATTCAAAAATATGTAATACTTGCCCCGCCTCTTATCAGGTTAATTACTCGCTCATCAATCAGAACTTGATAAAATAAAAAGGAAAGATACTCATTGGTCAAGACCTGGTGTGATCATTTGTGAAGGAGAATAAAACTCTCTATCATGATTTTACTCCTTCCATACTAAATTATTGATGATCTTTTCAAATTAATTCAATTTTAACTCTTATTTAAGATTGTTCTCATAAGTTGCCGCTGAGATTTATTAGTACAAGAATTTAACATCATGCTTTTTAAACATCGTAAAACGACCATCTAATGAAGTACTTTTTTATTATTCTCAGTATCACATTGTTTTTTACTTCCTGCTCAAAGCGACCAGGTAAACCACGAATACTCATATTCAGTAAAACAGCAGGCTATCACCATGAATCAATACCAGACGGAATAACGGCCATTCAAAAACTGGGTAAAGAAAATAACATTGATGTAGATACAACATCAAATAGTGAATTCTTCAATGAAGATACGCTAAGAAAATATTCAGCTATTGTTTTTCTACACACAACAGGCAACGTATTGAATCACTATCAGGAAGCTGATTTTGAAAGATACATTCAGGCAGGAGGAGGATATGTTGGAATACACGCTGCTGTGGATTGTGAATATGACTGGCAATGGTATGGTCGCCTCGCTGGAGGTTATTTCCTTGATCATCCTGGAATTAATGATACATTCCCAAATGTGCAGGGAGGTACACTGAACATTCTTTCAAAAGATCATTTGTCAACAAAATCATTACCAGCTTCATGGCATAGAAGAGATGAATGGTATAGTTTTAAGAGATTAGATTCAACCATAAATGTTGTATTGAAGATTGATGAAAAAACGTATCAGGGTGGAAAGAGAATGGATGATCATCCCATGGCATGGTATCATGAGTACGATGGTGGAAGAGCTTTTTATACAGCGTTGGGTCATACACGTGAGTCATATTCAGATACACTGTTCCTGAAACATATTCTTGGTGGTGTTCAATATGCTATTGGAGATAATAAAGAACTTAATTACAATAACGCTACATCACTACGCACACCGGAGGAAGACAGATTTAAAAAAACCATGTTAGTAACCGGACAATTCTTTGAGCCTATTGAAATGACCATACTTCCCAACCTGGATGTGTTGATAGCCCAACGTAAAGGTGAAATTATGCTTTATAAAAATGGTGACTCAACAATAAAACAAGTTGGTTATTTAAAGGCATATTTCAAATCCAAAAGACCTGACATTAATGCTGAAGAAGGAGTACTAGGTATCAAAGCTGATCCTAAGTTTAGTGAGAATCATTATGTTTATATTTTTTACAGCCCGGCCGATACATCCGTTAATCGTTTATCAAGATTCAAATTTGAAAATGATGTTCTGGATGCTGCATCCGAAAAAGTAATCCTGCAGTTTTATTCACAGCGAGAAATCTGTTGCCATACTGGTGGCTCCATTGCTTTTGACAAAGATGGCTTGCTCTATGTATCAACAGGTGATAACTCAAATCCATTCAACGAACCCAATCAGCGTTATGTCAGTCACGGATATGCTCCGTTAGATCAACGCCCCGGGCATGAACAATACGATGCCAGACGCACATCAGGAAATGCCAACGATCTCCGTGGAAAAATTTTGCGCATACGCATTAATGAAGATGGAACATACGACACACCCGACGACAATCTTTATCCGAAAGGAACGCCAGGCACACGCAGCGAAATTTATGTACAAGGAAATCGTAATCCATATCGTATAGCAGTTGATCAAAAGAACAGCTTCCTCTATTGGGGTGAAGTTGGACCTGATGCATCAACGGATAGCCTTGATACTCACGGGCCACGTGGATATGACGAAGTTAATCAGGCACGCAAGGCAGGTTATTTTGGATGGCCTTTGTTTGTGGGGAACAACTATGCATATCACAGCTATGACTATGCAACAGGTAAAGCCGGTGAAGTATTCGATGCAAAGAAGCCGATAAACAACTCATTAAATAATACAGGAATAAAAGATCTGCCACCAGCTCAACCTGCATTCATCTGGTATCCATACGCGCCGTCGCCAGACTTTCCACAGGTAAAATCTGGTGGAAGAAATGCTATGGCAGGTCCCGTTTATTATACTGACATGTTTCCCGCAGCTACACGACTTCCGGAATATTATAACAAGAAACTTTTTATTTATGACTGGGTTCGTGGCTGGATCAGTGCGGTGACACTTCAACCTAATGGAGACTTTGATAAAATGGAGCCGTTCCTTGAACATACAAAATTAAATGCATTGATCGACATGGAAGTTGGGCCAGATGGAAAACTCTACTTTCTGGAATATGGCAATGGATGGTTTTCTAAAAATGCTGATGCCGGATTATCGCGTATCGAATTCAACAGTGGTAATCTTGCTCCTAAAATTAGCGCGTTCAATGTAGATAAGCTTTCCGGATCATTACCTCTAACTATAAAAGCCAACGTTACTGCAACTGACCATGAAAGCAAACAGTTAACCTATCGATGGAGTTTGGGCAACGTTCAAAAAGAGACTACAACACCAAATATTGATTTTACTTTTACGAAACCCGGAGAATACACGATAGCTGTTACTGTTACTGATGAAGACAAGGAAGCTACATCAAGTTCTGCTATCACCGTGTATGCCGGTAATGAAGCTCCAGAGGTTTCTATAACAACGAGTGGAAATAAATCATTTTATTTTCCTGGAACAAAAGTTTCTTACAGTGTAAATGTTGTTGATGACGAATCATCAAGCGATAAAGATCTTTCAGGATTGATTGTTTCTGCTGATTATTTTGAAAGTCGTGATAAAGCAAGTAGTACAACCGGACATCATGCCATGACGGAAATTGCTATTGGAAAAAATCTTATTCAGGCTCTCGATTGCAAGACGTGTCATAAACAAGAAGAAAAATCTATAGGCCCGGCATACCATGATGTTGCCATGCGATATCAGAATTCGGCAGAAGGCTTTACACATCTTGTGAATAAAATCAGAAAAGGCGGAAGTGGTGTTTGGGGCGAAACAAACATGCCTGCACATCCGGATATGAAAGAAAATGAAGCCAGACAAATTGTTTCATGGGTACTCTCACTCGCAGGTCCACAACTCAAACAATCTCTTCCCCAATCAGGAAGTATTGACCCTTCTATGGGAAAGTCAATTACCGAAACAGGAGAACTGGTTCTTTCAGCAAGTTATACAGATAAAGGTGGCCAGGCTGGTAAACCATTAACAGCACATGCTGAATTAGTTTTACATAACAACAACTTGAATTTTAATGAAGTCAAAGAAATAAAAGAATTCAAAAGTTATCGTGATAATGGAATCCGCATTATGGTAACTCCGCAAAGTGTGGGCTCTTTCAGACTTGGTCATTTTGATTTGAAAGATATTTCTACCGTGGACCTCGCAGCTTTCTGGAAAACAAAATCAGCATGTGAACTTACCATTGAAATTCATTCAGATACGCCTGATGGAAAGATCATCGGCAAACAGATGGTTCAAGTGCCTGCAAATACTACCGCAAGCAAAACTGTTCAAATTAAAGTAGATAAAGGTGATGATAAGATTCATGCTCTCTACCTTGTTAGTAAAGCTTCGGGTAAAAGTGATTCAGAAAACATTAACCTAAAATCTATTACTTTCAGAAATAATTAAGACAAAAAAAAGATATTTCAGTCTGAGCTCACAAAACCAAGCTGATTGAATACTAATTCTTCATTGATAAATTTTTCTGATTTGATAGACAAAAAAATACACCACCCGTTGGGGTGGTGTATCATTCACAATGTTATATAATTAAAACCTTAGTCTATTATTTTAACATTAACGGCGTTCATGCCTTTTTTGCCCTTTTCTTCATCATATTCAACTTCATCGTTTTCACGA
>DATJHZ010000236.1:0-14685 GCA_035493595.1 Cyclobacteriaceae bacterium
CTCCTTCGATAATGCGACAATACTAAAACCGGAGACTGTACAACTTATGGCTACTAATCAATTGGCAGATAGTGTTACCGAACGCATGTGGTTGCCAAGCAAAGGTCAGGTTGGATTTGGAATTGATTTTGCCGTGCGTATAAAACCACCTCAATCTATGGATGAAAACAATGGCTATGTCGGTGAGTTTTTTTGGGACGGAGCCGCCAGCACTTTATTTTGGGTTGATCCTGTCAACGAGTTGACGGCTGTTTTATTTGTTCAGATAATTCCGTTTGATAGAAACTTACATAAGAAATTTCGTGATGCGGTGTATGGGCCTGTAGTAGTTGCACAGACGGATAATCAATAATTAAACTGCTTCCATGCGAGACGCAATCAAAGTCTTCCTGTGATAGTTTCTGGATTGCGCTTATCGTGGTAGACGGCGTAGACTACTATTGTTTCTCCTTCAATTTCATAAACTATTTTGAAGGGGAAACGATGCATGACAGCAATGTGTTGGCTTTTATGAATTTGATATTGCTGAGGGTTTTGAGAAATGCGATTCTGATATTCGTCAACCTCATTTAAAAACTCTGTTCCTAATCCTGCTTGTTTAGATTCGTACCAGTCAAAGGCTTCAAGCATATCTTGTATAGCTTCGTCCTTTATTAAGTTTAAAAATCATGCCCTCTTTTCTATTCGGGCCCTAGCTTCTGACCAGGTATGAGATTTTGATTCCCCATTTTTATGACGGTCTATTCGTTTCTCTAAATCCTCCTGTTGCTCGTTTGTTAGAATGCTCTTATCATTGTCAGCTTTCATCATTCCATAAATCAGATTTAAGATTCGTTCATCAGCTTGATTGATGAATTGATGTAGCTCTTCTCTTATCTGCGCGACTCCCATAAAGAAAATATTTTGGTTGAACTACGATAACTCAAAGATAATAAATAAGGATGAATTTCAGAGGAGTTTGGCCTCCCAAAGGATTGAGTTAAGCGAAACCCAAAGACAAAACCTTCAATAAATCTTATCATTGATGATTACAGCTTTTACGATAGCATCTGCACTATATCATCCTTACTCAATTGCTTAACAAAGCTCTCTTCTGTTGTGATCAGCTCGGTGGTGAGTTTTAGTTTTCTTTGCTGTAGCGTCAATATCTTTTCTTCTACAGAATTGCGTGTGATGAACTTGTAGGTAAATACTTTTCGCTTCTGACCTATGCGGTGAGCGCGATCGACAGCCTGTGCTTCAACAGCGGGATTCCACCAAGGGTCGAGAATAAATACATAGTCGGCTTCTGTTAAGTTTAAGCCAAGACCACCTGCTTTAATGGAGATCAAAAATACTTTGAGCTTCGGATCTTTATTGAAGCGTTCAACTTCTTCTTTGCGATCTGTACTTGATCCATCAAGATATGCGAAGTCAGTCTTCGTTGCTTTGAGATGTTGCTTAACAATTTCAAGATGCTTCACAAACTGACTGAAGATAAGAACCTTGTGACCTTCAGCAATTGCATTCTCAAGCATGTGCCTGATGTCTTCAAGTTTACCTGAGTCGCCAGTGTAACCCTGCTCAATCATACGCGGATGGTTTGCAATCTGGCGAAGTTTGGTAAGACCTTCTAATAAAATGAAACGACTGCTGCCCAGGCCTTCACTCTCAATAAGTTTGAATATTTTTTCCCTGTATTGCGTCTTAACTTCTTCATAACGCTTCTCTTGTTCAGGCGTCATTTCAGAATACTGAATGTTCTCAACTTTTTCAGGAAGCTCAGTTGCTACTTGTGATTTGTGCCTGCGAAGAATAAAAGGTTTTATCACCAACCCCAGTTTCTTAGAACGACTCTCATCATTCTTTTTCTCGATAGGATTTTGAAACTCATTACGGAAATATGTCTGCGATCCTAATATACCAGGATTGATAAAAGACATCTGTGACCATAAGTCAAGCGTAGTGTTTTCAATTGGTGTACCGGTAAGAACAAGCTTATGCCTTGATTTTAAATCACGTACAGCTTTGGCAATATTTGATGTCGGATTCTTAATGACTTGTGATTCATCAAGAATAATGTAATTGAAATAGAATTTCTGCAGAAGCTCAACATCTAATCGGGTGATACCATACGATGTTAATACCAGATCGTATTTTTCAAATCGCGTTATGTCTTTATTACGAAGTGTTCCTGTATAGTTTAAAATCTTGAGGTCTGGTGTAAATTTGGTAGCCTCCATTTCCCAATTGTAAATAAGAGAGGTTGGCATCACTAATAATGTTGTGCCTGCGCCTGCTTCTTTCTCTGCAAGCAACATCGTCAATGTCTGAACAGTCTTACCAAGACCCATGTCATCAGCAAGACATCCACCTAGTCTGTATTCATTTAAGAAGCGCAGCCAGTTATAACCTGCTTTTTGGTAAGGACGTAACTCACCCTTGAAGCCCGCAGGCGTAGGATAATTTTTAATACCCGTGAAGGCAGTTGATGTTAGCGTGCGTAGCTTCTCACTCAGATGAACTTTAGCGAGATTGCCTTCTTCTAATTCTTTTATAAGATTAAGATGATGCTTACGTAATACGGGCTTTTCATGATCACCTTCAGTTTCACTTAACGCAAACAGATCGGCATATTTGGTAAGCCATGCTTCAGGTATGATAGCAATTTCCCCGTTAGGGAGTTTGAATTCTACCTTGCGTCTGAGAATCAGCTTGCGTAATTCTTTAAAAGGAATTTCAAAATCACCGAACCTTATCTTGGCATGAATATCAAACCAGTCGATGTTTTCTTTTACTTCAACTTCAATGACAGCCTTACCAACAAAATATTTTTTATCACGACTTTCCGGCTGACTAACCTCGAAGCCGAGATTTAAAAGGTTAACACGATTTTCATTCAGCCATGAAAACGCTTCTGATTTTGGTATCGCTACACGGAAGCCTTTCATAGGCAGTCCTAACTTTTGTAGTGTATGAAGAAATTTCTTTTCAATATCTGTTAAGCGTGTTACGCGGTGAAAGATATAATCCTCTCCATGCTTCTCTACTGTAACACTTACCGGCCCGATGTTATCTCCGCGAAAGCGATGCTTGCCATATTTGAATGAAAGATCAAAAACAATTTTGCCAGCTTCATCACTAGTGTCTTCAGCAGGAGCATTACTTTCAAAGAGAGAAGGCGCTGCTGTTGTTTGTGCTGAATGTAATTCTGAAAGTGTTAGAACCGGATGCGGATCATACGTGCTCTTATTAATCTCAAATCCATTTGCTTCAACATCATCGAACGATGCAATAAGCGGTGCTACAAAACGATTATAGTAAGTCTCTTCAACATTCTTGGGTATAACAACAAACTTCTTACTTAAGAATGGAATAAGTTTTTTGCCGTCAACATGTTTCTCGAAACCATAAAGCTTTCCATTAAACACCATCCACGCCGGACTCTTACAAATAAGGTAAGCGGATGGATTAGGCAGTTCAAGCTTTTTGCCTTGGCACGTTAGGGTTGGAAAATAGTTTGTGTTTTCCGCAGAACGCATGAAATGAAACTGAATGCTGGCGCGTGCTTCTTGCACTTCAATTTTTTTCCACGTAGGCTCGCCATCATTGCCCATTTCGAAAAGCTGTTTGCCTTTCATTTTCTCAAGCACCTTGGCACGGCGCTTCTCCATGTAATCTTCAATCTGCTCCTGGATCAGTTCATTGCCTTTTGTTTTGTCAAACGTCTTGGCAAAGAACTCTTCCGGTTTCATGATTTTGGGGGAGAACTTCTTGACAATATTATCCTGCGACATGGAGTCCATGAGATCGATCAGCTCAAAGTCGCGATCATCAAGACCTTTGGAAAACTCACGTGCATTTTTTGTGGAGATATTTTGATGTTGATAGGTAAGCTTCCCTTTGTCGTCAAGATGTACGATATACGACTCGAATATAAATCCAAGATATTCGTGCAAATACAACGAATAGATAATTTGAAACGGCTGTGAGGAAGAAACCTTCATGAAATCGGGCCATTTAAAATAAAACGGAATACGCAATTTACTAAAATACCGCTATAAATGAGTGCCAAAAATTAAGGTTTTAGTACATTAACCTTACAGGTTATTGACGGATGAGTAACGCACAGCCATGGTTGCCGGCCTTATAGAGATCAGCAGCGTGATGAGTACAATGACTGAAAGTGTTGAAATAAAGTCTAAAATCGACATTTTTACAGGATATCCATCAGCCACAGCGCTCTGCATACCCATGGAGATAAGTCCAAAATGCTGCTGAACCCAACAAAGTGCTCCACCCAGCAAAAGCCCGATAAAAGCTCCTATAAAGGAAATTAAACCTCCCTCGGCTAGAAAAATATTGCGTATAATTTTTTGATCAGCGCCCATGGCAGCCAGTACAGAGATGTCTTTTTTCTTATCGATCGCCAGCATCATTAAACTGAAAAAAGTATTGATGGATCCGATAGCCAGCAAAATAGAAAGCGCCAGAAAAGCGAAGAGTTTTTCCATTTTAAGGATGCGATAGATATCGGAGTGTTGTTCTTCACCATTTAATACCGTGAAATTTTTTCCCAACGTCTTCTTCAGGTTTTCCTGAACCTGTAGAATATCTGAACCACTTTTTGTTTTTATTTCAAGAGACGTTCTTTTATCACCATAGTTAAGTAAGTCTTGAGCAAAACTCAGTGGTACAATAACATAATTCTCATCGACAGTAGACACGATACTGAATACGCCGCCCGGTAAAATGTTTTGATGAGAGTAAAGCTGAGAAACATCAATAGTACCGGGCTTTAAAGAATTGATATAATAAAGCTGCAATGGAAACTGGCTATCATGTGTCGTAATGGATAATGAATTTTGAACACCTTGTCCAACCAATGCATAAGGAACTTTACCCACATGCAAACGAAGCTTGCCTTCAACAATATTTTCTTTAGGGATACGATTCTGATCAATGAAGTTTTCGCTTACACCTTTTATGGTAATGACCTGGTTCGCTTCATGATTGCCACCAGAGTAACGCGCATAAGCATAGTCTTCAATAACTTCAGTGACAACAGCTACGCCATCAGTTTTCTGAACTTTGCTGAGAAGTTGTGGAGTAGCATGAAAAGACTTTCCTTCCGAAGCTTCAATTTTTATTTCAGGATCGAATGAATTATTGAGAGAATGCAGTAAGTCACCAAGGCCGTTGAACACAGAGAGAACAATAATCAGTGCCGCCGTGGTGATGGCCACCACCACCATAGAAAGAATGGAAATGATATTAATGAAATTTTTCTTCCGCTTGGAGAGGAGGTAACGCTTGGCGATAAAGAAAGGAAGATTCAAGAATAAACTTATTTATGCTATTCGATTTACGAATTTCTTGAGAAATAAGCTGTGCTATTCTTCCTCTTCGCTTGATTTTTTTGCAGGTGGAATATTCAGGTTGCCAAGAAGTGCATCCATCTTTTGCGCATTCTCCTCAACTTCATCGATAAAGAAAACCAACTCTGGAATGATGCGAACCTGTTTAGCGATTTTATCGCCAAGTGCTTTTCTGATTTCGCTTTTACGTTTCAGGATTTTATCAAGAATGGCTTTTTTGTCTTTAGCCAGCATCATGCTGAGATAAATCTTGGCAACACTCAAATCCGGACTCATTCTCACCTCTGTGATGGTGATAAAGGCATTTTCGAGCACACCACGCCTGTCGCGTAGAAAAACATCGCTTAGTTCTTTTTGAATGAGTCTTGAAAATTTTTGCTGTCGGGTAGTGCCTGCCATGACGCAAATATCTTTAACTATAGCGACAATTAACAATTGCTTAGAGGTTATTTCAATTTGTAGCCTTTATGTGGAGACGTGTTGTAACGGGTAGAGACGTAACAGATTACGTCTCTACCTACAAAAAGGCGATTATCATTTTAATTATAAAAAATAGTGATCTATTTTGAGGCTTTTATTTAAAGGTATAATGACTTGCTAAGATTTTTTCGCATTAACGACCCCTATCGCCTGTTGGGGCTGCTCGTTATTTTGATACTACTTTATATTCCGTTTTTTATAAACGGCCCGGCGTTAACCGTGCCCGAGCTCAGGAGCATGTTGGTAGGAGAAAGACTCCTTGATGGATCTGTTCCCTTTTCGTCACTTACTGACTCAACAGGTCCGATCAGTGCCTGGTTCTTTGCACTCATTGATGCTGTGTTTGGCAGATCGTTAACGGCGCGTCATATTTTTGGATTTCTTATTTTGTTTTCCCAGAGTGCTTACATAGGCACGATTCTTATCAACAAGAAGGCCTTTTCTGAAAATACCTATTTACCATCTTTCATATTTTCTGTGTTAGCCTTCTTTTCGTTTGATGTGCTCTCTCTATCAAGTGAATTAATAGGATGTGGATTTTTACTATTGGCCCTAAGCAATCTGTTTAAGGAAATAGAATTTCGAACCCAACGCGATGAGACTATTTTCAATCTTGGCATTTATGTAGGTCTTGCTTCACTTTGTAATTTTTCATTTGTAATTCACCTGCTTAGTGTGTGTGCTATTCTTATTATCTATACCCGCACATCAGTTAGAGGTTTTTTACTTCTCGTTTTTGGTTTTGTGTTGCCGCACTTTATTGTGATAAGCCTTTATTATCTCAATGGAAATCTTTCTCAATTATGGCAGTACTTTTATTTGCCCAATGTGAGCTTTGGACCAGATAAATTAATGGGAAGCTACAGCTTGTTTATACTTGGAGCTGTACCACTTTTCTTTTTGCTCGTCTCTATGGTGATGCTAAATCGCGAAGCAAGATTTACAAAGTATCAGTCGCAGTTGCTTCAGAGTATGTTTGTCTGGATAATCTTTTCATTTCTTCAGGTACTTTATGCCAGAGATCTGCGCCCACAAAGTTTCATTACGCTTATACCAGGCTTCTGTTTTTTCCTTACTCATTTTTTGCTGTTGATCCGAAGAAAAAGATTTGCTGAAGTTGGTATCTGGATGCTTTTGTGTGGTGTTGCATCTGTGAGTTACATGGCATACTTCAATAAGATTTCATCAGTGGATTATCAATCACTGTATGTTAAAAAAGATAATTCTGGAATTGTTAACAAGAGAGTATTGGTGCTGGGAGATGAATTTAATATTTATCAGAACAACACGCAGGCAACACCATTTTTAGATTGGAATCTATCACGCGAGATATTAGAGCATCCCGATTATTATGAAAATGTGATCACAGTCTACAATGCATTTAAATCAGATCCACCAGAAATTATTTACGATAAGAAAAGGCTCATCACTAAATTCTTTGATAGGATCCCTGCCATCAGAGGTTGGTACAAGGAAGTCTCTACTGGAGTTTTTGTTCGTCGCGTAAAGCCAGCGACTTCAAAATAAATTTTCATTGTGCGTCCTTGTTCGGGGTGTTAGCCGCATCACATCTCCCAAGTAAGCATGTCAAAAAAAAGCCCTGCGATGTGCAAGGCTTAAGTTTATAATTTATTTGACTATTTCAATCAACAACTAATCTTACTCACTCTTCTCTCATGCCTTCCACCTTCAAAGGCTGTATGGATAAAGCGATCAGCAATATTTTTAGCCAGTTCAAAACTGATGAACCTTTCAGGCAGGCAGACAATGTTGGCATTGTTGTGCTGACGCGCTAATGAAGCAAGTTCCTCATTCCAGCAGATAGCGGCACGAATACCCTGATGTTTATTAGCAGTAATAGCAACACCATTGGCGCTTCCGCAAACCAAAATTCCAAGATCAAACTGATTGGTTTCTACAGCAGAGGCAACCGGGTGTGCAAAGTCAGGATAGTCAGCAGAGTCTTTGCTATTGGTTCCAAAATCTTTAAACTCATAACCATTGCCAGCCAGCCATTTCTTTAGCAATTCTTTGTATTCAAAACCGGCGTGATCGCTTCCTATTGCAATTTTCGGCATCATGTTGTTTGATTGTTAAGTTCTTCTTCAGCTTCTTCTTTTAGTTTACGGCGATAAACATTTGCTGATATTAAAATACTGATTTCAAAAAGCAAATACAAAGGTATTGTAATCAAAACCTGACTCAATACATCTGGAGGAGTGATGATGGCAGCTATGACAAGTATAACAACAACAGCGTGTTTGCGATATTGACGCAGGAACATTGGTGTTACTAAGCCAAGTTTGGTAAGGAAATAAATAACAACCGGTAACTGGAATAATGCACCACTACCTAATACAAGTGTTAAGAGCGTAGACACATAAGACGTTACGTCGAACTGGTTAACAATCATGTCACTGATCTTGTAGTTCACAAGGATGTAAACCATCAGCGGTGACACTACATAGTAACCAAATGAAATTCCAAGTCCGAAGAGCATGCTTATAACGCCTACTACGCCCCTTGATCCATTTCGTTCTTTAATCTTCAATCCAGGTTTAACAAAGCGCCATAATTCCCAAATTACATACGGGAACGCCATTACTAATCCCAAAACAATCGAAGAAACAATCGTAATTGAAAATTGCCCCGTCATGCTACGGCTTTGCAATTCAAGATGAATATCCTGAATACAAAGGTCTGGATTATGAATAACCTCACCCAGTTTGCATAATGCACGCCAGGTAGGAAAGTCAGCTTTTGCAGGCCCCAGGATAATTGTATTAAAAACCCATTTAATTATAAGGAAAGAAAATCCTGTAAACACCATCAGCGCTATAACTGAACGGATAACATGCCAACGTAACTCTTCAAGGTGATCGAGAAATGTCATTTCTGCTTCACCGGTAGGCTCACCACTCTCCTGATCTAAAGGCATTGATTATTTCGATTTAAAAAGTTTAGCCTTGCTGGCTCATTAATTTGAATAAGACCTTTCTGATGTGTGATCAGAAAGGTCATTGAAAAATATTTTAATACAATGGGAATTTCTCCATGAGGCGATTTACTTTACGCTTCACAGCTTTCAGGTGCTTTGAATCTTCTGGCTTCTGAAGAGCTTCGTCAATCAGGTCAACAACTTTTACAACATCTTTCTCCATCATGCCACGCGTTGTGATAGCTGGGCTACCAATACGGATACCAGATGTTACAAAAGGTGATTGAGTATCGAAAGGGACCATGTTCTTGTTGATTGTGATATCAGCCTGAATCAATCCTTCTTCAGCTTGTTTGCCGGTAAGTTTTTTCGAACGAAGATCAATCAACATTAAGTGATTGTCAGTTCCACCAGAAATTATTTTATAGCCTTTCTCTGTGAATGCATTGGCCATAGCCTTTGCATTTTTAGTAACCTGAACAATGTATTCCATGTACTCATCAGAAAGTGCTTCCTGGAAAGCAATTGCTTTGGCAGCAATAACATGTTCCAACGGACCACCTTGTGTACCAGGGAAAACACCAGAATCAAGAATAGAAGAAATCTTTCTGATTTCACCTTTAGGAGTTTTCAATCCCCATGGGTTATCAATGTTCTTACCAACCATAATCATTCCACCACGCGGACCACGTAAAGTTTTGTGAGTAGTAGTGGTAACGATATGGCAATACTCCATCGGATCATTTAACAAACCACGTGCAATAAGTCCGGCAGGGTGAGAGATGTCGGCTAGCAGAATAGCACCTACGCTATCGGCAGCTTCACGAAGTTTTTTATAATCCCAATCACGGCTGTAAGCAGAAGCACCGCAGATAATCATCTTCGGCTTCTCGCGCTGAGCAGTTTCAATTACTTTATCAAAATCTATAGTACCGGTTTCTTTTTCAACACCATAAAAAGTTGGTTCATATAACTTACCTGAAAAATTTACAGGTGAGCCATGCGTTAAGTGACCGCCATGCGAAAGGTCAAAGCCTAAGATTTTATCACCAGCTTTTAAGCATGCCAGCATTACAGCGGCATTAGCCTGTGCGCCTGAGTGAGGCTGTACGTTAGCCCATTCAGCACCAAAAAGTTCTTTAGCGCGATCAATAGCCAGTTGTTCAATTTCATCAACTACCTCACAACCGCCATAATAGCGCTTGCCGGGCAAGCCTTCAGCATATTTATTGGTAAGAACAGTTCCCATAGCCTTCATAACCTGTTGAGAGGTGAAGTTTTCGGATGCAATAAGTTCAATGCCGTGTTGCTGTCTTTGTTTTTCCTTTTCAATAAGGTCGAAAATGACTTTGTCTTTTTTCATTTGAAACTGGTTGGTTTACGCAGCCCGCAGGGGGCCTGACTGGTTAATTTTATGGGTTTTAAAAGAAGGCTCAAAAATAAGGTAGGGATATGAGAACGCATAATCAGAAGGTGTTAATTATGACAGATTTTAGGCTTATACTAAGAAGACTGCGGCCATCGTTAAATTCTATACATAACAAATTCTTTTTAAATTGCTTCGGTTTAAAATCTACGAATGCAAAAACTAAAACTCAGCCTCTTATTCCTTTTTATAACCGTTCTTGGCGTGGCTCAGGATCAGCTTCTGGAAAGCGCTAAAAAGAAAATTACATCTGGTGACTTTGCTGGTGCCAAGGCCGATCTTACAAAAATTATTGATGCCTCCCCCAAGAACAAGCAAGCACTTAACCTGCGAGCCGAAGCCCGTACCGGACTTGCTGATTTTTATGGTGCTGTTGGCGATGTAACCACAGCATTAGAAGTAGATTCCACGTATGCCGATGCTTATAATACCAGGGGTGAGGCCAAGATGAGTCTTGGAGATGATGATGGTGCTATTGCTGACTTTAACAAGGCAGTAAAGTTCAACCCCAAGTTTACAGAAGCATATTCCAATCGTGGATTGGCCAAGTATAACGCTGAAGATTTGCAAGGTGCCTTCTTTGATTTTTCTAAAGCTATTGAACTTGGTCCTGCTGATGCCGACAAATACTTCAATCGTGGTGTAGTGAAAGCTGAGTTAGGTGAGTTTATCAGTGCTATTGATGATTATAATAAAGCACTTGAATTGGATAAGACAGATGCTAATCTTTACAACTACCGTGGTGTTGCTCAGTATAACGCTGCCAATTTCGATAAGGCTATTCTTGATTATGATGAAGCCATAAAGCTCGACTCTAAAGATGCGCTGAAGTTTGAAAACAGAGCATTAGCCAAAAGTGCGAAACTTGATTTTAAAGGTTCGTTAGAAGATTATAATAAAGCCATTGAACTTAGTCCTGAAGATGCTGAGACCTATAATCTGCGAGGCGTAGTTAAATTTAATCTGGAAGATCATGATGGTGCTATAGCAGACTATACGAAAGCCATTAGTTTGGATAACACAAATCCTACGTATTACGATAATCGTGCACTGAGTAAAACAGAAAAAGAAGATTATGCAGGTGCAGTAGAAGATTACTCATCATCCATTGAGCTTTATCCTAATGACCCTGAGACTTATTACCAGCGCGGTGTAGTTAAAGTAAGCATGAACAACAAGTATGATGCTTGTCTTGATTTTAAAACGGCCGAAGAGCTTGGTTCTGTTGAAGCTAAGGCGATGATAAAAAAGAACTGCAAATAGATTTGATCAGCACTTCGGCACTGGAAATGAGGATGAAATGAAAATTGCAGTTGTTCTTAATGGCATATCCTTTCGCAAAGATGTTTTTTATAAAAAATATCTGCCCGATCTGTTATATGAACACACTGTAGATGTTTACGAAACCAGAACTCAGTACGAGGGCATAGCACACGCGCGCAGGGCTGTTGACAAACGCTACGATGTTATCCTTGCTGCAGGTGGTGATGGCACACTCAATCATGTTATCAATGGTGTTGTAGAAGGGAGGGAGCGCTATCGCGATCTTCCTGTTATTGGTATTATCCCGTTAGGAAGTGGTAATGATTTTGCCAGAGGACTTAATCTTCATGATCAAGGCAGAGATAAGTTATTGAAACTACTTCGAGAGTTTAAACCTCGCCGAATAGACGTAGGCAAAGTTCATTATATAGATAATAAAAGTGGTCTGATTGATTCAAGTTATTTTATTAATGTTGTTGATGTCGGCATGGGCCCGGTAGTGGTTCAGAAAGTAACAGATAGTGACAGGTTGTTCGGCTCTGCTGTTGCCTATTATACATCCATACTCTCAACATTTTTTAGCTATAGCCCAATGATGGTAGAGGTAACAACACCTCATTGGACATGGAAAGATAAAGCACGCAGTCTTGCATTTACTATTGGCAAATATTATGGCCATGGATTGTGTATTGCTCCAGATGCAAAGCAGGATGATGGAATCTTTTCCGCTTTTCTTTGTGGCAACGTATCGGTACTTGATTTCATTTTATGTACCGGAAAACTAAAGCGAGGTGATAAAATTGAACTGCCTCAAGTATCATATAAAGACGCCACTCACATAGAATTAAAATCAGAGCATACCTGCCTGATAGAAGCCGATGGCGAAATCCTTGGTCAGTTACCCGCTACAATTGAGACGACTGAAATAGAATTGAAACTTTTGTATTAGAACTTAGCAGTTCACTTCAATACATATTTCAAAATCAGGTATTGATACTCATTCATAATAGTTATGATAAAACAACGAATAGCCCATATTGCTCTTGTAGTAAATGACTACGATGAAGCCATTGAATTCTACACCAAAAAATTAAACTTCACATTAATAGAAGATACGATAATGAGTGAGACTAAGCGATGGGTTCTTCTTTCGCCACCAGGCTCATCTGAATGTTCTTTATTATTAGCTAAAGCCTCTGGCGAAGAACAACGCAGTAGAGTGGGTAATCAAACCGGTGGACGCGTATTTCTGTTTCTACACACTGATAATTTTGAGCGAGACTTTCAAAATCTCAAAGCCAACGGCATTACTATAGTGAGGCAGCCTTCAGTTGAAGTATACGGAACAGTGGCTGTTTTTTCTGATCTGTATGGAAACTTGTGGGATCTGATTGAGCCTAATAATTAAGGTTATTCAGAGAATACAAGAGAACCCCCGTGTAACTCAGTGCTCTCCGAGTAACTCTGTTAAATAGTTCCATTTTAAATTCTCAGTTGAAATTATTACTTTTCACAAACCATAAACCTATAAAAGATGACCTTTACAATTAAACACGCAGAAAGTATGTCGCGCGGAGAGTTACTCCTGCGATCATTCTTTGGTTTCATTTACATCGTCCTGCCCCATGCATTCGTACTGTTTTTCGTAGGACTGTGGGGAGGTATCCTTGGCTTTATTTCCTTTTGGATTATCCTTTTCACAGGCAGGTATCCACAAAGCTTCTTCGAATTTCAAGTGGGTCTATTGCGGTGGCGCACGCGCCTGCAGGCACGCATGTTTAATCTCGCTGATGGCTATCCTGCATTTGGAATCAGCTCCGTAACAGACGAAGCTGTTTCAATCGATGTTCCATATCCTGAAAAATTAAGCCGTGGCATGGTGCTTGTAAAAGCATTTTTCGGCTGGCTCTATGTAGCTATTCCTCATGGCTTTGTTCTGTTTTTTCTTTACATCGGCGTTGTGTTTGCCTTGTTTATTGGGTGGTGGGCAATTCTGTTCACGGGCAAATTGCCAGAAGGAATTCATAATTTTGTAACCGGATTTTTACGTTGGGGTGCACGAGTAGGTTTGTACATGGGCAACATGACAGATACTTACCCTCCGTTTTCACTGGATTAATAATTTTAGCAATAAGAAATCAAGAATGGAATTTCACCCATTACCTCAGCCTGAAGAAATAGCAGAACGTGAGAAAGAAGATGCTATGGGCGCATATCTTATGATGTTTGCAGCGGTAGCCGTCGGGCTACCGTTGCCCATCATTAATTTGATTGCGGCGATAATTTATTATTACGTTAACCGAAAGAAAAGCAGGTTCATACATTTTCATTGTCTCCAATCATTGTTATCACAAATACCAACAACCATCATCAACTGGATTGTAGTAATCTGGGCTGTGCGAATTTTCTTTACAGATTTAACACTCAATGAAACATTTTGGGCTGCCGTTATATTTGCCGGAGCTTCTACGTTTTTATATTTCATTGTAAGCATAATAGCTGCTTACAAAGCCCGCCAGGGTAAAATGTATTATTTTTTATTTTTTGGTAAGATTGCTTACGAAGCTGCTTACCGGGTTAAGCCTGAAGATGAAAATCCTACAGGGCCAGTTAACAAGCCTCCCTTTTAGTTTTTATGCGCAGCAGTACGTTACGTGATCTTTTTATTTTATTGGCCATCGGCGCAGTATTATTTGCCGGTGGTTATTACCTGGTAAAGCAAATTGGCAAGTCAGATATTGATCTCAGCTATGAAGTTTCCATTAAACAGGAAGAACAGCTGGGCGATTTATTCAAAGACATGATTGAAAATAAATACACAACAATCAAAGACAACAAAGCCGATAGTGCACTCCAACAGATTACACAACGATTGATCAAAGCGCTTGATAGCACAAAATATCGTTATGAGTTTACCCTGCTTAGAAGTGAAGAGATTAATGCCTTTACTATTCCTGGTGCCAATATTTATATGTTCTCAGGCTTAATGCAGCTAGCAGAAACACCAGAAGAAGTTGCTGCCGTATTGGCGCATGAAATTGGGCACGCCGAAAAGAGACATGTGGTAAGCAAAATGATGAAAGAGCTTTCTATCGCAGCAATTGGAGGTATACTTTCTGGTGGTGACCCAAGTGTGTTGACGCAGGTGCTGAAAGAAATTATTGCAACAAGTTTTGATCGTGAACAAGAAGAAGAAGCTGATGTTTTTGCATTAGAGCTTC
>DATJHZ010000237.1:0-7488 GCA_035493595.1 Cyclobacteriaceae bacterium
ACCTATGATGGCAATCTTTTCGCCACCTTGTTCAATGAAACGATGCTCATTCATCAGTATGTCATAATTCATGAGCTTATGTGCCTGCACCAACTCCTTAAAATTCTTCTGCTTGGTTTGCATGCTATCCCAATGATGATAGTCTCCATAATCGTGATTTCCGGTTACGGAATAAACTCCAAGCGGAGCTTTAAGCTTATTAAATATCTCGATGTAATCTTTTACTTCAGCAGCTTCATTATTCACAAGATCACCTGTAAAGAATATAAGATCGGGCTTTTCCTTCAGCATCATTTCAACGCCACCCTTAACTGCAGTCTTGTTAAAGAAGCTGCCTGAATGAATGTCTGAAAGTTGTCCTATTGTTATTCCATCAAATGATTTAGGAAGATTCGGAAGCTTTACGGTAACTCGTCTTATGCGATAATCATGTGCACCTGATATGACACCATACGCCATGGCTCCGAAAGGAATGCTTGCTGCTACGAGAGCAGTCTTTGATAAAAATTCGGAGCGCGGTATTGTATTACCTGAAGATTCTCCGGAAGCACCCTTGGAAAAATAATTCGCAACCCATTTAATTCCTCTTGAAATATCATCTACAAACAACACTATAACAGCAAACAATTTAGAAATATAAATTGCTGCAAGACCTGTAACCATGAGGCTTCGTAAAGTTGCGCCATACTTATAAGGATCAGCAACAGCCCACATAAGCAAGGCTAATAGACTTAGTGCCGTAGGTACCCAATATCCAT
The DNA here is from genome assembly GCA_035493595.1 of Cyclobacteriaceae bacterium. Taxonomy (GTDB): domain Bacteria; phylum Bacteroidota; class Bacteroidia; order Cytophagales; family Cyclobacteriaceae; genus DATCRE01. Next base: position 759 of record DATJHZ010000237.1, read on the forward strand.
ATCGCAATATATTTTTCCACAGGGGAGACATATCCTTAGTTATGGTGACAACGGCCTGAAAAACATAGTAGTCAATCACCAGAAACAGTAAGGAAAAGACGATAAATATCATAAGTCTAAGTTTCATTGTTGTGTAACGTTAATGAAGTCAGATGAGCTCCTTCAGCTAGAATTTATTGAAAGCAGCTTTATATCTAAAACAAAAAAGCCGCCTTAAAGTATAAGACGGCTTTTCTGCAATTTTATTTTTTAATGTACTGTTACTGGTGAAGGCGTTAATGCATCAGCATGAGCGTCATCATCAGCTGGCTTACTGCTTTTCTTAAATATTCTCTCCTTCAACTTAGTTGTTAACAAGTACATCGAAGGAATCAGGAATAGCGTAAGGAATGTACCAAAAATCAATCCGAAAATCATCGTCCATGATAAAGGTCCCCAGAAGGCTACGTTATCGCCACCGAAGAAGATATGTGGATTCAGTTCAGTAAACATCGTAACAAAGTCAATGTTCAGACCAACCGCTAATGGAATCAAACCAATAGTTGCTGCGATAGTCGTTAACAATACAGGAGTCATACGTGTTTTAGCGGCTTCAATAATAGCCTCATAAAGTGGTACACCTTGTGAACGTAACAACTCTGTAAATTCTACCAGTAGAATACCATTACGTACAACTAAACCGGCCAACGCCATAACACCTACCCCTGTCATGATGATCGATATCTCCATCTTAAATAATGAGAAGCCAATCAACACGCCAATGATACTAAACACAATTTCAGACAAGATGATTACAGGTTTGCTGATAGAGTTAAACTGAAGTACCAGAATCATAAACATCATCAAAAACGCAAGACCAAATGCAAAGCCAAGGAATGAAGAGGTTTCTTTCTGATCATCTTGCTGACCAGTCATCTTTACAGTAACGCCATCAGGAGTTTTATAGTCATCAAGTTTCTCCTGAATATGTGCCACAACATCATTTTCATTAAATCCTCCAAGGACGTTTGACGATAATGTGATAACACGCTTCTGATTAATACGCTTGATACCTGCATAGCTGTTTGAATATTCTGCTTTAGCAATTGCAGACAACGGTACCTGACGAACAACACCACCTGACGCCATATCGCGATAGGTTAATGGCAAGTTCATGATAGCGTTCACATCATTCCGCTGACTTTGTTTCACACGTAATTGGATTGGATAGTCATCATTTTCATCACGGAATCTTGATACCTCAGCTCCATAAACAGCAGTACCTAATGCACGTCCGATGTCCATAGTAGAAATACCTTCGCGATTAGCTTTTTCGCGATCAATATTAATAGTCAACTCAGGCTTATCACTTTGGAAATCTGACTTTAATTCTTCAACGCCTCCTATGTTCTGCGCTACAAGGTAACGCTTAACGTCGTCTGCAGTTTTTACCAATTGATCAAAGTTTTCAGCTGCGATATCAATGTTGATAGCCTTACCTGTTGGTGGGCCACCTCTCTCCATATCAACCGAAATTTCAGCGCCTTTAATACCCTTCACAGATTCACGAATCTTGTTCAAATATTCTCTGGTGGACTGACCATCACGTTGAGCAAACTTTACAAATGCTACAGATACTTTACCCAAATGAGGACTTGCATTACTGTTGCCTTCAAAAGGATTTTCACTTGCACCAATCGCTACGTTCGAAATAACTGACTCAACAATTTTATTCTTTTCACCAAGGGTTTTGATAACTCTTCCTTCCACAATCGATGTGATAGAATCTGTTACTCGTTGATCGGTTCCTATTGGCATGCGAATGAACGCATATATGAAGTTAGGATCTCCTTCTGGGAAAAATACCACTGGTGGTTTACGAATGCCTGTGAATATAATTGAGAAGATAAACAATCCAATTACACCAAGACCAACACCAATCGGTCTATAGCGATATAATGTCCAGGTAAGGAGATTCTTATAACCCTCCTGTACTTTAGGCCATGCTGTAGTCTGGAACTTTGAAATGATATCTTTCAACAGGAAATGATATAGCGCATATATTAAATACGCTAATACAATAAAGTTTCCAAAACCAAAGCTTATCAGATAAGATACTATAGCAATTCCGCCAAATATCGCTGATGTTACTTTGAAGCCTTTCGTCATTTTGGGACCACCGGTTTCTTCATGTTCATGTTTGGTCATGAAGTCAGCAGCAAACACTGGGTTGATAATATATGCTACAACAAGCGATGCCAACAATGCAATGATCAGGGTGATTGGCAAATACATCATAAACTTACCAATAACGCCTGGCCAGAATGCCAATGGAATAAATGGTGTCAATACAACCAGCGTTCCTGATAACACAGGCAAGAATACTTCACCCGCGGCAATCTTCGCAGCTTTTCTGATCGGAACTTTACCATTGTCGAATACACGGTGCGTATTTTCAATTACCACAATGGCATCGTCAACCACAATACCCAGTGCCAGTAAGAATGAAAACAGCGTCATCATGTTCAATGTAAAACCAATGGCTGGAAATACGAGGAATGCAATGAAGCTGGAGATTGGTACAGACAATCCAACAAACACAGCGTTAGTAACACCCATGAAAAACATCAGGATGATTGTTACCAAGATAAATCCGATGATGATTGTATTAATCAGATCATGTAACGTAACACGTGTATTTTCAGACTGATCTGCTGTTACTGTGATATGAAGCCCTGCAGGAAGTATACCACCTTCTTCATATTCTTTAATAATAGCATTGATCTGGTCAGATGCATCGATTAGGTTTTCACCACCACGTTTGATGATGTTTAATGTAATTACATTCTTCTTATTTAACCGGGCAAAACTTTCCTGTTCTTTATTGGAATCAACAACTTCAGCGATATCTTTTAAATATACTTTGCCACCTTTCGTTGAGCCAATAACTGTATTGCCCATGCTCTCCGCATTTTTGAATTCGCCACTCACGTTAATTGAGCGTTTCATACCGCCAACATTAACCTGACCACCTGGCATGATAACATTTTCTCCACCAATAGCCTGGCTTATATCACCAAGTGATACACCTGCTAATGATGCTTTATATAAGTCAACGTTGATTTGAATTTCACGGTCAAGAGCACCAACGATATCAACACGACGAATCTCTTTTAACGTTTCAAAACGATCCTGCATTTGTTCAGCATAGCGCTTTAATGTTTGCAAGTCATAGTCACCAGACAAGTTTACAAACATAATTGGCTGCTCAGAGATATCGATATCAATAACCTGCGGATCATCCTGAAGTGTAGGGAGATCAGGTTTAGCTTTATCCACAGCATCCTGAACTTCACGTTTTGCTTCAGCAACGTCAACGTCGGTATGAAACTCAATAATCACATTACTAAAATTTTGTAATGAGTTACTTGTCACTTTTTTTACACCTTTCAGAGATTTAACCTGTTTTTCAATTTGCTTTGAAATGAGGTTCTCTACGTCAGTTGGTGGAGCGCCTGGAAATGAAGTCGCAACATAAATTTGTGGGAATACCACTTCCGGAAAATTTTCCTTGGGTAGTGTCAGATAGGTAACGACACCCAGAATACAGATGATAACCGTTGCCACATAAATGGCAATCTTGTTATCAATCGCCCAGCTGGTGGGCTTAAATTCTTTGTTAGAGTCTTGCATATATTTATTTCGTTAAAGGTAATGATGGTGTTCAGTCTCCCCTTCTTTCAAACCATGAACACCACTTTCATTACCGCCTTATTATTAAAGTTTTATAAAGTCGCCATCACTCAAGCCCTGGAAACCAATAGTGATTACTTTCTCGCCAGGAGCCAGACCTGATTTAATATTCGCTTTGTCATCATAAACACCGTCTACTTCAACAACACGTTTGCGAGCTACTGTATTCTTACCATTTGCTTCGGCTACGTAAACTACTTTCTCGTTGTTGATAGTTTGAACAACATTCACAGGTACTGTAATAGCTTTAAGATTGGTATTGAAAATCACTTTAATAACAACCGTCATATTAGGACGGAGATTTACAGATGATGATACTTTTACTTCAACAGGGAAGGTACGTGACAACAAATCAATGTTCTTACCTACGAATGTTACTTTAGCATCAATTTCTTTGTCTAGTTCAGGAATAGAAATTACAACCCGATCGCCTTTATTGACTACTGAAACATACGCTTCAGAAATCTTAGCAGTCACTTTCAGATTAGAAGTATTCACGACGCGGAAAGCAGGCATACCTGGTGCAATGTTCTCACCCACCTTTACATTCACAGCGTCAACCGTACCGTTAATAGGCGACTTGATGCGTGTCATGTCGTTTTGTTCTTGAAGTGAGGCAAGTCTGCGCTCCATTGATTCCTTATTCGTTTTAGCTTGAAGGAATTGAACCTCGGTTCCGATCTTCTGATCCCAAAGGTTTTTCTGGCGTTCATAGATAGTCTTGGAAAGTTCAAGCTGTGATTTCAATTCTTCGATACCACGAACCATCAATGTATTGTCGATCTGAGCAATAACCTGTCCTTTAGAAACCGGATGCCCCTCTGTAGCAAACACCTGTGAAACAAGACCAGCTGTTTTAGCACTTACAAGAATATTTTCTTCAGATTCAATGGCACCTTGCGTTTGAACATATTGATCAAACTTACCAGGCTTCACTTCAACAGCTTCAACATCCTTAGACTTAACCTCTTTTTTTTCTGGATTTTCTTTTGTGATAGCAGCTTCCAGAGCAGTAATTTCTTTGGTAAGTTTTTCCTGCTGTGCTTTCAATTCTTTAAGATGCGCAACCTTATCGTCCGATGACTTAGCACTGCAACCCGCTAATAACACGGCAACAGTTAAGGTTAGAGCTAATCGGGTATAAATAGTATAGTTCATGAGTTTGGTATTTTTAACGTGAGTCATTTTTTTTAATTGTTATCAGTTAGTACTTGAGGCAATAGTTTTCCATAGGCTTTATCAAGATCTACTTTCGCTACCATAGCATCGAATAGAGCACTATAGTAATTTGTTTGTGCCTGACGAAGACTGTTCTCAGCATCTACTACTTCTAAATTAGAGCCAACACCTTGTTCATATTTAATTTTAGTAATGTGTGCAACCTTACCTGCCAAATCCTGATTGGCCTTTTGCGCTACCAGCGATTTTAAAGCATTTTTAAAACTGATTGTAGACTGCTTTATTTCAAGATCAACACCATTCTTTAGGCTTATAAAACTATTTTCAATCTTTAGAAGAGACAGTTTTTCTTGCTGTAATCGATAGTGTCTTTGCAGACCTGAAAAGATTGGAACATTTAAGCTCAAACCAACTTGCGAATAATCATACCACTTATCAGGGCCAACGCCACCCTCATCGTGTATTCTGGAGTTAGTTTTAAAAAGACCTCCAATGTTGGGGGATTGTGTTTGATACCCATAGGTAGCAAAAGCATTTAGTGTAGGCATGCCTGCTGCATATTGATTCTTAACATTTAATTCCTGCAATCTTCTGTTTGTTTCTAAAACCTGATAGTCAGGACGCGTGCGAATGTCCCAATTTTGACTATATGTGTCAGTGTTTGTATTGACTTCAACAGTCTGAATATCCCCAACAACATTAATTGTCTGTTCCATAGGGTAATTCATTTGGAATTTCAATAACTCTAAACCAAGATCATTTAGGTTTGCAAATTTATCTCGTTCAGCAATAAGATTATTTAGTGTTACCTGTATGCGATCTACATCGATACTTTCAGCAAAACCATTTTCATTTAAAGCCTTGGTGTTCTTCAATAAAGAATCAACTCTATTGATATTGTTTGTAAACAATGCTAAACGTTCATGATTGATCAGCACATTATAATAAGCTTTAGTAACCTGCTGAATAACCTGTTCTTTAGTTTGATTGGTTGTTTTAGCTGCTAAATCTTTATATGTTTTAGATGCTTTAAGACCTACAAGATACGATCCGTTAAAGATCATCTGATTTGCTGTAGCGCTTAAGCCTCCGCTTGATTGCAGCTGGAAGAAATTTTTCGCAGCAACAACATCTCCTACTTCAATATTGGGCACACTCGATAAGTCCACAATACCACCAGCACCTGTATAAGTTGTAAAAAATCGAGGTAACTTAGGATTATGAACAATGGATCCAGAGGCAGAAATTTGTGGCAGGCCTATGCCCCGAGTTTCTCTTACTTTAGCAAGAGCAGATTCTTCACCAATAACTGCGTTCTTAACATTGATCGAATTCTCCAATGCATATTGAATGCATTGCTCCAATGTAAATGAAGTACTCTGCTGATTCTCCTGCGCAAACCCCATCATCGGGGCAATAACAAGAATGGTTAATAATAATTTGTAAAAGGGTTTCATGCGTTGGTTTATTTTTGGATTACTGTTTGGTTTTCTTCTTTATATTTTTTGTAAAGTGCTTTGCCTTTCTCTGTACAAAGTCCGTACACAAAATGATCGAACAATTGTATCTGTACTTCGGCTAATGAAAATTTGCTATGCGGAAAAATTCTTTCATCAAATGCCAGTGAAATCTCCTCTATTCGCAACACAGCAATGACTTCTGCATTTACATCTGGCCGGTAATAACCTTCTTCAATTCCCTGGGCAATGTTTCTTATCACTGATTCACGGATGTAAACATTTTTGTGATTCAGCCAAACCGACCACGCCCTCGGGTGATATTTCTGCAAGTCAAATAACATCGAAGGATTCATGTTGGT
>DATJHZ010000238.1:0-3399 GCA_035493595.1 Cyclobacteriaceae bacterium
CAAAGTATTGATGAGACTTAAAACCAAAGAACACGAAGCTATATAAGTATAGGCTATCGTGTTTAGCAATATTGTATGAAATATTACTTCAGATTTTATGAGTATTAGTACTCATACGGAAATTTTACTTTTGGTGTGCAAGCCCCTGAATGGTATCAAAAACGAAATAATGGAAGATTTTCTAGGAACGATTTCACCTGAAAATATTACACCATAATGACTGTTGATATGAATTTCAGTAGGTGATTTACCTTAGACACATAAGGTTATAGTTGATGAGATTCGCTTGAGAGTTTATATATAGTCTGATCTATCAGTACTTTACTTTTTCGAGTTAGCTTTTGAATCAGGATTAAAGAAGAGAGAAAGATTGGGTACCAACATATGCTGATGCGGCGTTATAGGATTTTTTAATTTCCAGCTTACCGGATACAACTCGCTTGCCTTTAACTTGACCGGATTTAGTTTTTTAGAATACATAATTTGCTCTGCACATTGACCAAGAGAAAATGTAATCTCTTTGTGAAAGTTGTTGAATAACTTCACTACCAGTTGATTCTTACCTTTTCTCAGTTGGAGTAATAATATGTCATGTTGTGTTTTTTCTTTAGCAGCGTTGAGATGGATGAGCAGTTCTTTTCCATTCAGAAAAACAATAACACCATCGCCACTCGTGATCTCTGCTAAAACAGATTGATCTGTCTGTGAATAGATTTCCTGAAGCAAATAATAAGATGTCATAGCATCTGCAGTGAACGAATACAATTTTCCACTTTGCCAATCTTTCTGCAATTCCCATCTATGGCCAGTATTTGCAGGCCATGGTTTATCAGTTTTTATATCAACAATATTTCCATCAGCTCCTTCAAAGCCTGTTTCGATTGGGCCAAGCCTGTAGATATTTTCCCATTGAATAGAAGCAAGTTCATTTTTAAGTGGCATTGGATCACCATCTTCTAATCGGACTACTTGCTCCTGATGATTGATCTCAATAGAGATTTCTTTTCCTTTTTCTTCTGCACTGTAATAAAGTTTAGGAGTGTATGAGCTTGTTACCTGTGGAGTAATCGTCCATGACTCTTTCACTGTACTTCTGAAGCGAGTATTATAATCAATACATGAATTGCTATAAAATTTAAAAGCGTTATCAGTATTCAGAAGAATCTCACGATTATTTTCTTTAACTACATTTGTGGGATCAACAGCAAAGTCTTTTTTAAATTCAACAACTATTACCTTAAACTCTTCTGTGGCACTGAATCCCGTGGGTAAACGGATGATGACGTTTGATGCAGTCGATGAGAAAGTTCCTTTAGCTTTATCAATAAGGGTATAAACTTTTGTGATGTCTCCTTTTAGGCCAGGTAATAAAATGGAATTATCCTTGGGATTGGAACGTACTATAAGGAACATTTTATTTCCGGAAGTAGTAACATTTCCCCAAGCAAAAGTTTGGTGAAACGGATCTGGTTTTGTTCCATAGATAGCAGCTGAATTTTTCTCTAACCAGTTGCCCATCCTTAACAAAACATCCTTTTCAAATTCAACAATTGATCCATCGCCTTTGGGGCCGATGTTCAATAAATAATTTCCGCCACGACTCACGACTCTGATAAGGCTTGCTAATTTTTCCTTCACTTTATCGTCTTCATTGCCGCGCTGTTGCCATGATCTATAACCCCAGGTCTCATCAAAAAATGATGCAGGAGATTGCCATGGTACTCCTATACTATAATCAGGTTCGAGGTTGTCGCCCATAACTGTAAAGTCTCCCATGTCATTACCAATCCGGCTGCTCACCAGGCAATCTGGTTGGAGCTTGTGAACAATATCGCTAAGTTCTCTGCTTTGCTGAGCGCTTTGTGAGCCCATATCGAACCATAGCTCAGAAATACTTCCATAGTTGGTTAGCAATTCGGTTACTTGTTTTTTGTTATACTCATGATGTTCGGGTGAAATATAATCTGAATTGTGACTTGAGATAGGGGATGCCTGAGGGAAATGCCAGTCGATAAGTGAAAAATATAAACCAAATTTTAATCCATGACGTCTGCATGCATCGGATAGTTCTTTTACAATGTCGCGTTTAAAAGGTGTTGCATCTACTACATTAAAATCTGTGTAAGCTGAATGAAACATACAAAAGCCATCGTGATGTTTGGAAGTAATGACAATGGAATTCATGCTGCCTCTCTTAGCAAGTAACGCCACGCTATCGGCATTCCAGGCCAACGGATTGAACTGCTTTGCTACCCCAGCATACGTGTCGCTATAAATACCAGCATGCGCCTGGATCTGTTCGCTTAATCCTCTTGTAACAGGTTTACCATCCCACACACCACCGAGCACTGAATAAATTCCATAATGAATAAACATGGAGTATTTGAGATCTTTCCATTGCAGAAGCTTTGTTTCATTGGGCTGTGAAAAAAGACTTATACTGAATACACACAGCAACAATAAGATGTAATTACCTCGATGAATCATTTGACAATATATATGTGACTACCTAATACGCGTGATAAGCTACTTAGAAATTTATATAATTTTCCTGTGCTACTATTTTTATTTGACAGATGAGGATGATTTCGACAATTGTGTTTTGTAGAGACCAAAAGTGTGAATGGCTACGGAAGCGTTTCCTGCAGTAATTTTTAGACGAACTTTCGAAGCCTTTATGGGTTTAAATTTCACCAGCCATTTATAGCCAATAGTTTGTTTTGCTGTCGCTTCAGGGATTGGAATCCAGTTTTTACCATTGACAGAATAATCAACTGACCAACCCATTGTACGGTGTCCAAGTTCAAGTACTTCCTGTAACATCAGAACATCAAATGTTTTTGTTGAGCCAAGATCAAACACAATAGTATCACTAGTATAAGAATCTGTTGTGGCGTAGAATGTGTCTTCAAGATCATCCGTCATAGCAGATGGTTTGTATTTTCCACCGCGTGGATGAAGCGTCTTGATGGATGAGCCTTTAGCGAGATTAGTTTTAAATGTTCCATTGATGAGGTATCTTAAACTATCCGTTCTGCGTGCATCAATGTCAGAAATAAGTCCACGTTTATCAGGAGGATAGTTTAAGAGCAGTACACTGTTATGACCAACAGAATTGAAGTAGAGTTCCCAGAGATCGGCAACACTCTTCACTCGTGCATCTTCTTCTGTATGATAGAACCAACTCGGCCTGATGGAAACATCAACTTCTGCTGGTATATACGCTGTTCCGTTTAATTCGCCGTGATTCAGTTCTGCAATATGATCAGCCTCTTCATGTATAGAAGAAGGATTAATAGTTGACCAGCATGGGTCACCTGCTATGCCTGATTCATTTCCTACCCAACGGCAATCAGCAAAGCGATAAGAATTTTTTGTGCCGAACACTACGCAATTTGG
>DATJHZ010000239.1:0-3406 GCA_035493595.1 Cyclobacteriaceae bacterium
ATGACTTTCTTTGATAATCGTAGAGTTGGTGAGTTGATGAGCAGAATAACATCAGATGTGGGAACGCTTCAGGAAACATTCAGTTTTACATTGGCAGAATTCCTTCGTCAGATTCTTTCGTTAATTTTTGGTGTAGCGATTATTACATACCTGGCGCCGACACTTACGCTGTTTATGTTGCTAACATTTCCGTTACTGGTTATCTCGGCGTTAGTTTTTGGTAAGTACATCAGAAAACTATCACGCAAAACACAGGACAAACTTGCTGAAGCTAATGTTATTGTTGAAGAATCACTTCAATCTGTTTTAGTAGTAAAAGCGTTTACAAATGAAGTGTTTGAGATTAACCGTTACACAAAAGCATTACGTGACGGAGTTACTATGGCCCTTCAATCGGCGAAATACAGAAGCTTGTTTATTTCGTTTGTAGTATTTGTAATTTTTGGGGGCATCGTTGCTGTAGGAGGTTACGGTGCTAACCTGGTTCAGAGTGGGAGCATAAAAGTAGGCGAGTTATTTTCATTTGTAATATATACCTCCCTGATTGGTTTCTCTATCGGTGGACTTGGTGATATCTACACTCAACTTCAACGTGCTATTGGTTCCTCCGAAAGAGTTCTTGAAATTCTGAATGAGAAAGACGAAGCAGAGCCATCACAAGAAATTCAAAAACTAACAGGTGCCATTGAATTCCAAGAGGTGTCTTTTAGCTATCCTTCCAGAACTGATTACCAGGTTTTGGAAGATCTGAATTTTAAAATTCAATCCGGCGAGAAAATAGCATTGGTGGGTCCAAGTGGTTCTGGTAAATCAACCATCATTAATTTGCTGATGCGGCTTTATCCTGTCTCCAATGGTGCTGTTAAAGTTGATGGTGTGACTATCAGCAATTATAATCTTACGGCGTACAGACAAAACCTGGGTGTAGTGCCACAAGAAGTTATTCTTTTTGGTGGAACCATTTATGATAACATTGCTTACGGAAAACCCAATGCAACCAAAGATGAAGTAATAGAGGCCGCGCGAAAAGCAAACGCATTGGAGTTTATTGAGAGATTTCCTGAGAAGTTTGAAACTGTTGTTGGCGATCGTGGCGTAAAACTTTCGGGTGGCCAACGCCAGCGTGTAGCTATTGCCAGAGCTATTTTAAAAGATCCTGTCATCTTAATTCTGGATGAGGCTACGAGTTCATTGGATGCTCATTCTGAAGTGCTGGTACAGGAAGCACTTGAGAAACTAATGGAAGGTCGCACTACCATTATCATTGCTCACCGATTGAGTACTATTAAAAAAGTAGATCGTATTTTTGTTATTAAGGAAGGTCATCTGGCAGAAATGGGATCACATACTGAACTTAGTACCTCCGACAATGGTATTTATAGTAACTTGCTTAAGCTTCAGTTACAATAGTCGCGAATACGATGAATGCAGGTACTGATCAATTGCTTAAAGATTTCAGGCTTCGCACTACCGAAAGCCGCCAACTAATTCTAGATCTATTCTTGAGGAAGGATTTTGCACTATCACATGGTGACATTGAAAGTGGCATTGATAATTCGCTGGATCGTGTGACAGTCTATCGCACCTTAAAAACATTTCTCGACAAGGGCATTATTCATAAGGTTTTGGATGATGAAGGAAGCCTTAAATATGCCCTTTGCAATGACGCATGCTCATCAAAAGAACATCATCATAATCATGTTCATTTCAAATGCGTTAAATGCGGACAAACAAATTGTCTTAGTGTGGAGGTGCCTAATGTTGCTCTGCCCAAGGGCTATAAAATCAACGAAGTAAATCTTTTGATACAAGGGGTTTGTGAGCATTGTTCTTCCATAGGCAATTAACCTGCTTTCTTTTTAACGTACCTGATAATATAGCCTCTGTAAGTTTTTGAGATTCAAATATATTTGTAGTTTTGAAGATTACCGGAGAACTAATAATGAAGCATTTCCGGTGTGTTGGCTTAGGTTTAACAGGAAACAAACTCCCCCTTGCAAATAGGACAGAACATACTTTTATTCTCCATTTTCAATATTTTCGAAAATGAACGAGAAGCTATTCTTTTTGGGGTTTTTGGACTTATCATCGCTATATTTCTAGTCCTTGATTTAGGGCTATTTCATAAGCAGGCAAGCAAAATCACAACCCGTTCAGCCCTTATTCAATCAATTTTCTGGGTAATCATTTCAACTCTGTTTGGCTTGTTTATTTACCTCTATGATGAGGGTGGCGCTATTGGTGCAGTAGAGTACTTCTCTGCCTATCTCACAGAATACGCACTTTCTGTGGATAATATCTTCGTCATACTTCTCATACTAAAATATTTCAATGTTAAGGAGGAATACTATCACAGAACTCTGTTTTGGGGGATTTTAGGCGCTGTTGTATTCAGAGCATTTTTCATTTTTGTCGGAACATTCCTCATTCACAAGTTTCATTGGATATTATATGCCTTTGGCGTATTCCTGATCTACTCAGGTATCCGTATCTATTTTGAAGATGGTGATGAGAAGATCGAACCTGAGAAAAATCCAATTTTAAAGTTCTGTCGCAAATATCTTCCCGTTTCAAAGACTGATCATGAAGGTCATTTTGTGGTGAAAGAAGGAAGTAAATGGTTATTCACGCCATTATTTCTAGTAATTGTTTTGATAGAGACCACAGATTTGATTTTTGCTGTTGACTCGATACCCGCAGCATTTGCTATTACGCAAAACTCGTTTCTGATTTACACATCGAATATCTTTGCCGTAATGGGCTTACGGGCGATGTTCTTTTTACTGGCAGGTATTATTGATAAGTTCTATCTCTTACAGAAAGGACTTTCCATTATTCTTTTCTTCATCGGCGCCAAAATGCTTCTTGATATCTGGAATATCGAAGTGGATGTTTACCTGTCGTTTTCAGTAATCATTGCGACCTTAACGTTGTCCATTATCTTCTCGGTACTAATACCTCGCAAAGAAGAAGATCTGAAATCCTGAGTTCAGGAGCTCATTATGATTAACTCATTAGAGTCGATCGATAAGAATGAGCTATCGATGACCATGGCTGATGTCTATCGACTATTGACTGATGACTAATTTTAAACTGCCTCTGAAAAAATATTCTTAGGTAGAATTTTAAGAAGAATTGGTAGTGTTAAAAATCGCTGTGGTAGTGAAATGATCACAAAGGTAGGTATCGTTTTAAGTAAGTGAATTAACTCACGTCTCATCAACTCTTTCTCATCAGGAGTGAGCTCATTTGAGCGAGCTTTTTTAAGAAGTGAAACCACTTCTTCATTGTCCTGCACTTCGCGCATCAAACGACCTTTATTCTTTTCTGTGATTTTAGCAACGCGCTTAATGAACTCCTCACTTACCTGGTTATAATCTTTTTTGTTTTGCAGAAACTCTAGTTG
>DATJHZ010000240.1:0-6409 GCA_035493595.1 Cyclobacteriaceae bacterium
TTATCTCGATGCCATGACAAAGGAGAATGGAACTATTTATAACAATGCTGACCGATATAAATTTCTTACACCATTTTACAACGAAGGCCAGGACGCAGGTAATGAAAAATATTTAACCAGCGTTGCTGTACGCTTATATTATGACACCGATATAGAGTGGCAATTGAAAAACAGAAGAAACAGTTTTTATGATACAAAAATGCCTGATGGTTCTGAGTTGATCAACCGGCTGTTGCTTATGGGAAATAACAACGCGGAATTTATTGCCTCGAAACAACCGGGGTTAAGAAGCAATGGAATCAGGCATCCCAATTCGTTTTCAATTGTAGATGAAGTTGAATGCATTCAATGGGTAAAAAGAAGTTTAAATATATTTGATGTTAATACATGGATACCAACTTATAATTTAATCAAACCAGCGGGTTGGGAAATGGAGCGCTTCCCGTTACCTCCCGACTTCGCATCACAAATCAATTACAAGGGTGTTGAAGAAGTTCGCTTCTCTCCCGGTTGGGGGGAAATAAAAAGTGAAGAACATTGGTCATACAGTTTTTTGTGGTGGCTTGACGGAACACCAAAAATTGATGCTGTCATTTTACAATCCAACTTAAAGGCATACTACAGTGGCCTTGTAGCTAGAAACATCACGAGGAGAAATATTCCGGCAAACAAAATTGTTCCGACAATTGCGACCATCAAAAAAATCAAACCAGCACCAGGTGATTTGGAAACTTACAACGGCACCATTAGTATGCTTGATTATCATGCGCAAGAGCCTATGATTTTAAATTGCATCATCCATGTGAAAGACATTAAGGCAACAAACCATACCGCTATTTATTTTGAGATATCGCCTAAACCGTTTTCACACACCATCTGGAAAAAGATGAATGAAATTGGTGAGAGTTTTACCATTAAAAACTAAGTATCTTCAGGTTGAGGAGATTTTCGAAACAAGAAATAATAAAATATGAACACTAAACGATTTTCACTCATTATATTATTTACAATTTCGACGTTGTTTATAAGTAGTTGCGCTACCTATCATTTAACCACACAAAGTTTATTGGAACAATTTGCTGATTCACAAAAGGAGAAAAAGGTAAATTTTATAATAGCGCCTCCGTTTATGTTTCCCGGGATAGTGAACGGTAACTCATTACGAGAAATAAAAGTCTTGGACAGTAAAGAACAGGAACAAGTAATTCCTGTTACGAACCATACGGGTATTCGAATTACCAAAAAGGATGGAAAGCGAAACACATTTTATTTTGATACTTTGCTAATACAAGACAGTACTATTACAGGCAAGAAAGATCATTTCTTTGGTATGAACATAAAGCCAATAAATCTAAACTCTATTCAAAAGATTGAATTGCAGAAATGATGCCTTCAAGATAAATGTTCTTTCGTTATGTTAAACATCAAATCTTAAAATCATGAAACGTAGCTCATTTCTTCAACTACCACTATTGGCTTCAGCATTTGCAGCTGCAGCACGAACCACCAGTAATGAACGACCAAAGAAAGGATTTAAAGTAGCGGCGGGCAAGGACAGGTTTCAAGAGGAACTTCACATTATGGGTGGACAGTTTTACTGCATGGTTTCTTCGCAAGATACCAACGGTGATTTATGTATGTATGATACTGTGCGACAAGAGAAAGGTGGTCCGGCACTTCATCTTCATCATGACCAGGATGAATGGTTTTACATTATAAGAGGAGAATTTATAGTGAGAATTGGTGAAGATACATTTAATTTAAAAGCGGGCGACTCCGCCTTTGCACCCAGAACAATTCCACATGCCTTTGCAAAAGTAAATGAAGGAGAAGCGCAGATGCTTGTAATGTTTCAACCTGCAGGCACTATGGAAGATTTTTTCAAACAGATGAACAAATTAGGAAGCGACATTCCAAAAAATCACGAACAAATAATGAAAAATTTATGGGAGACCCATGGCATGCAAGTGGTTGGTCCACCGCTTAAATTCTAAATGATGATTAAATATGAAAATAAAAACACCAACAAGCTCACGCTCATTGGTGCTGGAAGTAATCGCAAATGAACCTACTTACCTGCTACTTAATCTTCTTAAGCCCTTTCGATTTTTCTTTTGTCTCTTTGTCTTTTTCTACCTTCGATTTGTCCTTCACCTTGTCTTTATATACATCCTTAGCCTTCTCTGCCTTATACGATTTATCCTTCTCTGCTTTATTCTTCACTTTGTCTTTCTCTTTATCCTTGTTTTTATCTTTCTCCTGATCCTGATCTGTGTTGAGAGACTCGTCGTTGTCATCGTTGCGCCAATCGAAGTGATTGTCATCAACGCGGATGTCGTCGATGTCCATCTCAATGGGTTCTATTGGTTCGATCTCTATTGGTTCAATTTCTATCGGCTCGATCTCGATGGGTTCAATGTCAATGTCTTCAATCTCGATGGGGTCGATGTTGATGTCTATCGCAGGGATGTTGACGACCACGGGATCAGCATTTATGTTCAGGTCATCAAGGTTGATTTCGATTGGCTCGATATTGATCTCCAGTTTCTCCACCGCAACCTCTACTGATTCCATGGCCCTCGCTACCGCCAATTCAATAGATGCCTCCAGCGCTTCTTTGTCTATGTTGACGTCGACGTTCAGGTTGCGGAGTTGAGATCCACCACCTATTTTCTTCACTCCCGTTGTTTTAGGATCTGCGTTGACTTCATCTTTTGGAGTTGGGGAGTTAGTTACTTGTGAAAAACCCGGTATAGATGCCAGGCCAACGAAAAGGCAGGAAAAGAGGATGCGTTTAGAAGATTTCATAGTGTAGAATTTTGGATACTATTGGAGTACTTCGGTTACGGCAAAAGGTTACAGAAGATTCTAACTTCTTATTAGATCATTGTCTTTTGCCAATTTCTTTCATTGCACTCTATTAAAATATTAATATCTTAGTCTAACCTAATCGTAGACCTCTTTCATGAAATATCTGCAGCTCTCCCGCTGGCAAAGACTCTTGCCAATTTTTTATAAACCGATAATACTTATTTTCTTAGCATTAATCGATCTCCTTTCTTCATGCAATAATCCAGTCAATAACACTAGACAGCATTCATCAGAAAAAATGATTCACAGAAAGGACTACGGAGTAGATTGGCCGTTTACAGTTGATCAAGGAACTCTAAAATGTATTTCAAATAGCGTGGTTTTCATAGCTAATGGAAAAACCTATGCAGTTAATGGTACTGCCTTAAGCCTTGCGTCAAGAAATGGATATGAAAACATGGAAGAAATATGGGCACCAGATACCGTAATGATAAAAAAATTAATGGGTTTAGATTTCTCAGAAAATGAAGCTCTAGAAAGTGGGATAAAAGTTAGTAACTACCAAATAAAATCGATAACAAATTTCAAGAATAAAAAATATTATGAAATATACACTATGTGAAAAGCCAATCGAGGTCACATCAAATTTTCCATGGGACAAATTATTCCCAGATATATTATGGATAGCATTTTGGCTACTACTTCTGCTAATTTTTTGGAAATTAATTAAAGGGACAACAGAAAACCTATCGAACAGATTGAAACATGGCTCCGGTGTAAAAATCGGTTCATTTGAACTCCCTGGGTTAAAAGTAAGCGCCGGAAGTGAAATTCAAAATCAACATTTTCAGACCAGTAAAGACGACGGTGTCATGGATAAAATTCGTTCGGACTTATACAAAAATTTAAAATGTGCAATGACTGTCCATAAAATATTTAAATCACAGAAGGATGGGCAACTTTACGATATTTTAATTTATCAAATTCCACATAAGGGAAGTAATCTTATACAGGTGGTTAGTGTAGACTATTATTTTGGACATATGTGGGACAAAAAGGTGTTTACCACAACAGACAGAAGCAATGGATTTGCAATTGCAACTTCTGCCTATGGTCCATTTCTTTGTTTGACAAAAATTAATTTTAACGACGGTCAAAGCACAACCGAGTATCGGTATATTGACTTTGAAATGGGTGACGTAGCAGCAATGACAAAACAGAAAGGTGAGGAAAAATAATTTTGATCTATAACCCGTTTTCAAAATGGCAGGAAGCTTTTCATTTTTAGTGGCAAAATCAATGTCACTTCTATAAACCATGATATTACATATCTCAGTTAAAAATTTAATACCATGAAAAAAATAGTAATTGAAAATCTTCTGCCTAGCATTGTTACACTTGTCATAGGTACGTTGCTAGGAGTGTATGTTACTTCTAGACAAGGCGAGCAAGAAAATAAAAAAAGGTTTCTTGACTACAGATATTCCGTTAATTCTGGAATCATCAATGTGTCAGAAGCTAACGTTGGAAATGATATTAAAGTGTTTTACAAAGACAGATTGATTGACAATCTAACAACAGTTAACATTTCCATCGCAAACTTTAGTGATCGTGACTACGAGAATGTTCCCATTTATATAGACCTTTCAACTGAGACTGGAGACAGTTTAGAAATAATTAGAGTCAATTATGCAGGACAAAATGGTCTTCAAGATGAAATTGAATATAAAGGAGAGACTAAATTAACTAGTATCTCAAAAAGATTCGAATTCAATACTAAAATTGCAAATAGATCAGAATCTGATAAGAATTATTCTCAAGTTTATAATAACCCCTTTTTATCAATTTCATTTCTAATTATTGGAAATCATGAGCCCAAACTAAGTGTGAAAATTAAAAAGGTTGGCTTAGGAATCAGAGAATATGATTATGATAATTATAAGCCTTGGGGATTCCTTGATAGCCCAATTGCAATATTAGGTATGATTCTGCTAGGAGTCGTTGGGTATTTTTTGATGATAATATTTATATCTAAAGTTTTTTTGAAGAAGTCTTTTGAAAAAAGAGAACAAAAAAGAAAGGCATATCTTGTAGACAAACTCAGTATCGAATTAAGTAATATAAGTAACTCAAAAGGCCTTGTTGATCGCATTACCGAAATTGAAAAGCAATTTTTCCAAGAAAATGCGTCTGCATTCACAAAATGGTTAGTAAGCATGACAGAAAAATCTTCAAATGACTCATCTAAAGAACAGTAACGTTCCAAATTAGCGCGCATCTTCTCACGCTCAAGTTACTTTAGTGCGTCAATTAAAAATGAGGCAAGACCTAAAATCGTCAGCTGGAACTTTGTTCCTGAATCTTATCTTTACCAGAAAGCACTAATACTATTTGGTAACTATGTATTGGCAAAGAATTTTAAGATTTTTAGCAAACTTGGGGTTAGCAGCGTTTTTGATTTATACAGGTGTCTTAGTAATTCTATATTTCGTCCTTCTTTGGGATAAGCTAGTAACACCTCAATTTAAAAACATAAACAATAAAGAGGCGCTTGCGTTCGGGCTATTGGCAATTGCCTTAATGATCGTTGATTTCTTTATCATCAGACGTTTTATCAGGCTCATCAGAAAATAACTCAATCCATAATGAAAAAACTATTTCTTGATGATCTGAGAACGATTGACATGGTTTACGATAAATCTATGGAGACTGAGTTTGACGTTGTAAGAACGTACCGCGCCTTTGTAGAATACATAAACAAAAACGGTCTTCCTGATTTTATTAGTTTTGATAATGACCTTGGCTTAGAAAGAGATGGAAGCCTGGCGCCAGACGGATACGCCGCTGCCAAGTGGCTCGTGTACGAATCGGGGTTGGACTTAATTAATTTAGAATTCAAAGTTCACTCCGCTAATCCTGTTGCTGCCGAACAAATTAAAGGACTACTGAATAATTATATTAATCATCTAAAAGAAAATAAAAACATTTGAATAACCATTACCTTGCGCCCTGAATCTCAGAAAGAGGTTCATTGTGTTGTATAATTAAGTTAGTTCCATGAAAGAAAACATCGTACTGTTTCTAATCTACTTCATCTTTTTTATAGCGTCTTATATTGCCTACCGATTCTCACATCTGGTAAAGAGCAAAAAGCTCATCTTGTATATCTGCGTTTATTTTGTGTTGATCCAATTATACTTTGAGTTTATTAATTACACCATTATTTCATTGCGTGATAAAGGTGTTTATCTTGAATTTGAACATGCCTATATATCTGTATTGAATTTATTGATCGCCGCTAACCTCACTGGTGTTCTCTTCGTGGTGTTAATTTATACTAGGAAAAAATAAGCGTCATTTTCAAATACCGTTCAATCGATCAATGAATTTCCTAAAGAAAATATTTAGAAGTAAATCTAAAAAGGTCCCAACCATGACTAAGGAATTTGATTCCTATGTTAAGAAGGGCATTACATTGATTGGGACAAAGGGAAAGGGATTGGATGATGACAACTTAATAAAACTTTTGGTTAGTAATGAAATACCAGAATTGGAAGCAATTGAAATAATACTGTTTCTCCCTGTGGCGTTTTGTAGA
>DATJHZ010000241.1:0-6672 GCA_035493595.1 Cyclobacteriaceae bacterium
TGTTTCTCAAATGGTTTGCAAAAGTAGAGTTATACCAACTAAAAAACAAATAACTTTGCCAATTCATTTATGGAAGAATCAACATTTAAGGCCGGTTTTGTAAGTATTGTGGGTAAGCCCAATGTTGGGAAGTCTTCACTCATGAATAAACTCGTGGGTGAAAGCCTCTCTATTATTACACCAAAAGCTCAAACCACACGCCACCGCATCATGGGCATGCTTAATGGTGAGAATTACCAGATTGTCTACTCTGACACACCCGGCATTCTCGAGCCCAAGTATGACCTCCATAATGCGATGATGAATTTTGTGAAGGTCTCCCTGGAAGATGCAGATTTAATTTTACTTGTTGTTGAACTCGGCGAAAAATATGAAGCAGCCCTTTTCGATCGCTTTCAACACATCACAACACCAATTCTTTTAATCATTAACAAGATTGATCTTGGAAAAGGTTCTCAGGTGGAAGACAAGATAACCTACTGGAAAGAAAATCTTAAAAACATAAAACAAATCGTTACGGTTTCAGCACACACAGGCGAAAACCTGACCACGTTATTTAATACCATTTTAGAAATGATGCCTGTGCATCCTCCTTTCTTTCCTAAGGATGAATTCACAGACAGACCTGAGCGTTTCTTTGCAGCAGAAATTGTACGCGAAAAAATCTTTTTGAATTACGATCAGGAAATTCCCTACAGCACGGAGGTATCCATTTCTGAATTTAAGGAAGAAGAAAAAATTATACGCATTAGGGCAGAGATCTACGTTGAACGAAACTCCCAGAAAGGCATCATCATTGGCAAAGCCGGAAGTATGTTAAAGAAGGTTGGCATGGATGCTCGCAAAGACCTGGAGGTTTTCTTCAACAAACAAGTGTTCCTTGAAACTCACGTGAAAGTGGCTGACAACTGGCGCAAACAAAAAAATAAATTAAGACAATTCGGCTATCTTGAATAAGAGATGGGTTGAGGGGATCGCAAATCAAAAATCATTAATTGTAAAAATTGTAATGGCAAATATTGTAGCAATAGTAGGCAGACCCAACGTAGGTAAATCGACGTTCTTTAACAGACTTGTAGAACAGCGACAAGCCATTATGGACGACATGCCGGGCGTAACACGTGACAGGCATTATGGTTATGCGGAGTGGTGCGGAAAATTCTTCACTGTTATTGATACAGGTGGATATGTTGTTGGATCACAAGACAAATTTGAATCTGAAATAAGAAAGCAAGTAAAGCTGGCTATTGATGAAGCTACTGCTGTAATCTTTATAGTTGATAACCGTGATGGACTTACCGGTTTTGATAAGGAATTCGCCAATCTATTAAGAGCTTCTAAAAAACCAATCTTTCTTGCCGCCAACAAAGCCGATACTCCAGACAAAGCAGTCTATGCAAGTGAATTCTATGAACTATCATTAGGCGAAGTTTATCCAGTGTCAGCCGAGAATGGTTCAGGCACTGGTGAGCTATTGGATGAAGTTGTAAAAGTGTTTGAAACCGAAGGCGTAGAAGATCCCGACGCTGGCATTCCGAAAGTAGCTATCCTTGGAAGACCTAACGTTGGCAAGTCTTCATTGCTTAATACTTTGCTAGGCACAGAGCGCAGCATTGTTACAGATGAGGCCGGCACAACCCGCGACGCTATACATTCTTACTATACATTATTCGGCAAAAATTTTATCCTCGTTGATACGGCAGGAATTCGTAAGAAGGGAAAAGTAAAGGAGGACGTTGAGTTCTATTCCGTGCTTCGATCACTAAAGGCATTAGAAGACTGTGATGTATGTATTGTTGTGATAGATGCCGAACGTGGTCTGGAGTCACAGGATGTAAGCATTATCAGCTTGGCCGAACGTCAGGGCAAAGGCATTGTGATAATGGTTAACAAGTGGGATCTTATTGAAAAGGATGCCAAGACATCAGAAAAGATGAAAAAAGAAATCATGGAGAAGCTTAAGCCCATTGATTATCTGCCCATCATTTTCTCATCAGTATTAACCAAGCAACGCATTCACCAGGTGGTTGAAAAAGCTGTAGAGGTATTTGAGAACAAAACCAAAAAGATACCGACCTCAAAGTTAAATGATATCATGTTGCGTGAAATTCAGATCAACCCTCCGCCATCAATGAAGGGTAAATTCATTCAGATTAAATATATAACTCAGGTTGCCGCTCGTTATCCATCGTTTGCATTCTTTGCCAATCATCCACAATATATACAAGAGTCTTACACACGATTCCTTGAGAATAAAATACGTGAACATTTTGAGTTCGAAGGGGTGCCTGTGAGG
Source organism: Cyclobacteriaceae bacterium (assembly GCA_035493595.1). GTDB lineage: Bacteria > Bacteroidota > Bacteroidia > Cytophagales > Cyclobacteriaceae > DATCRE01. The sequence goes on from DATJHZ010000241.1 coordinate 2,297, forward strand.
TTAATCTTTAGAAAAAAATAATTTTTCTTACCCCCTACGTATGGAAGTATCATTATCTCGTATATTTGCGGTGAATTTAAAAACCTGTAAACTATGAAAAAAGTTATCGCATTATTAGCTGTTTGTGGCTTTGCAATTGCGCTTGTATCATGTGGCAAGAAAGCTGAAGAAGCTTCAACTGCTGTTGATTCTGCTGCTACTGTTGTAGAAACAACTGTTGACTCTGCTGCTACTACTGTAGATTCAGCTGCAACTGTTGTTGATTCTGCTGCTACTGCTAAGTAATCAAACTCAATCTTTAAAGATTGATTCCCGGGAAGGCTTTAGAGTTCTAAAGCCTTTTTTTATTGTATGAAGGCCGAAAAAACGCATTCCGTATTACTTGAAAAGCTTCCTCCAGCAACAACAGATTATTGTTTTAGCTTATGGAAACAAACGCCGTTTGAGCTCAAGCTCACGCGAAGCCGACAAACAAAAGTGGGTGATTTTACAAGTCGTGGAAGTCGTGCTCATCCACGTATAACTTTAAATCACGATCTCAATCCTTATTTGTTTCTGGCTACCTATATACATGAGGTAGCTCATCTTCACGTGTACCTCAAACATGGTAATCGCGTTGATCCGCATGGTGATGAATGGAAGCGTACTTTTCAGATATTGATGGCTCCCCTGCTTCAGGAAAATGCATTTCCGGCTGAAATCTTACATGAGCTCAGGCGTCACATGGCCAACCCTAAAGCAAGCTCTTTTGCCGACACGGATCTGACTAAAGCATTCCGTTTGTACGACCACAATTACCAGCAACAGGTGGCCTTATCTGAGATTCCCGAGGGCAGTATTTTTAAACTTCAGGGCCGGTATTTCTCAAAAGGAAAGCTAAGACGCACGCGCGTTATCTGTAAAGAAATAAAATCGAAAAAAAATTACCTGGTGCCTATCGATGCGCTGGTGAGTGATGTTCAATTGAGCCTTCTCTGAATCAGACCCGCTACCAGTTCGTAGAAAACAACGGGTGGCATAGTTCTCCAGTTTTCAATCTGAAGTGTACCACCCATATTTATGTAATGATCAATATGATACTTTCTGAATTCATCCTGAATAAAATCAGGAAATGAAACTGCAGCGATCCAACCTTCTTCAACATCTTCAAACCATTCTTCATAGTAGCTATCATCAGAGCCATGAAAGTTCAGAATGTTTTCGCCTATAAGAATGAATTTGTTAATGCCTTCCTGATTTAAAATCTCCAGGATATTTCGTTTCAGCGTCATGATGTCGTTATTGATGGCATCATTCCACTCACCTATAAATTCAATAACTACATAACCAGCATCATAATCAGCAAACAAAATCTTGATATAAAGTGTCTCTGAACCAATGCCATCCCAGGCGGGATCTATGTAGTAACCGTAAATTGTTTCTGAGTATAAATCGTAATTGTATTCTTTTCCAAAGAAGGGCGAGCGCTCATCTGTGGATGGATCATAGTATCGTAACCAATTATGATAGGGTACAATATGCTGCATTATTTCTTTCTGCTTTCAACTGCTTTGCGAACAGAGCCATATTGGAGTAAGAGTTGCTCCGCTTCTGCATGACTAATGCCAAGCTCTTCCATAATCATGTTAGCACCGCGATTAACAAGTTTTTTGTTGGAGAGCTGCATGTCTACCATTTTATTTCCTTTTACTTTGCCAAGCTTGATCATTACTGTGGTAGAGATCATGTTCAACACAAGCTTTTGCGCTGTACCCGCTTTCATGCGTGTGCTGCCTGTGACAAACTCAGGTCCTACCACAACTTCAATAGGAAAGTCTACATTTCTGGCAAGCTCAGAATCTGAATTACAAGTAATACATCCAGTTACTATTCCACGCGCTCTCGCTTCTTTTACACCTCCAATTACATATGGTGTTCTGCCAGATGCTGCAATGCCTATCAACACATCCTGGTTATTGATTTCATAAACCATTAAATCTTTCCAGGCCTGCTCTGCATCATCTTCTGCATTCTCAACGGCTTTACGAATGGCCGTATCACCGCCAGCAATCAGGCCTATTACATTACCATGGGGCACGCCATAGGTTGGTGGAATTTCAGAGGCATCAACAACACCAAGTCTGCCACTGGTACCAGCACCAATATAAAACAGTCGCCCACCACCCTTCATTTTTTCAGTCGTAGCATTAACAAGATTTTCAATTGCCGGCAGTACCTTTTCGATAGCAAGAGGCACAGATTTATCTTCGTTGTTAATGTTTGCTAACAAGTCGTGAACACTCATGTGCTCAAGATTATTATATGATGATGTTGATTCTGTTGTTGTCACTTCTTTTCTAATTCAATACCAAACCTAATGAATTGGTGAGCAAATTCACACCCCTCTAGGAGCAAGAGATTATTAAGTAATTTCTCAATGGTTTTTTGATTATCATAAAAATCCATTAACACGATACCTTGTTCCGGATAGCTGAGATCGTCTAGTTCAAATTTGAACTGTTGATAAACGTCTGTAGATTCGCTTATGCATGTGTTCATCTTAGAATCTAATGCACCAAAATATTGCAATTGCTGTATAACCTCAGCTGCTCTTTCAGTTGTTGCATTTTGCAAGTAAGACTGAATATGTTGCGATCCATTGGCAGAATCTAGCAACGCATAACCTACAAGTTCTTTTACTTCATCATCGATATTTAGCAAAGCATCATTAACGCATTTGCACATCGCTTCTGAAATATGATCTACAATCTCGGACGAACGTTGATGCGTCTGCGCAAATATGTTACTGCTAACAAATAGTACTATCCAAACACACCACCATTTCATGAAAGATCATGCTGATGGAATAGGGTTAGTCCTGCAATAGGTCCTTCTAATATGTTTTTAACAGTTATGCCTTTATCGTTTGCTACCTGGCGAAGGATGTCGCTGAAGTAAAATGATATTGAGCCTGTGAAATGTACTTTCAGATTTTTATAATTTTCATACTTCATCACATTGTTCTCAAAGAACTCTGCGAAGCTGTCATAAACCAGCTTGTAGCAATATGGATTATCTAAGTGTTGAAATATAAATTTGGCAAAGCTTGCCAGGAATGAACTTGGTCTTTCTTGCTGGTAGACTTTCTCCAGGAACTCTTCACGTGATAGCGGCACACGCTTTTTAAATTGTTCAGCAATAGTGGCTGGCATTTTCTCGCGCAGGTAGTCAATCAGAAATTTCATGCCGATGTCAGCACCAGATCCTTCGTCAGCTAATATCCAACCCAGGTTAGCAACGTTGGCAACTATTTTTTCACCATCATATAAACATGAATTAGAACCCGTGCCCATAATGCAGGCAATACCCGGTTCGTGTCCGCAAAGTGCTCGTGCTGCTGCGAGCAAATCCCATCCTATTTCAATCTGTGCTTCGGGAAAAAATTCCATAAAAGCACTCTTAATTGTAAGTTGATTCTTAACTGATGAAACACCCGCGCCGTAAAAGAAAATTTTATTAACCTTTTCGTTCACCTTCGGCAACACAGACTCATTTACATTCTTCTTCAGGTCTTCAATATTCTGATAATATGGATTAAATCCGGCTGAATTTGCCTGATCAACTGAACCGTTTTTTTGAATGAGTCTCCAATCTATTTTAGAGCCTCCGCTGTCTGCAATAAGAATCATTTCTCAGGTATTATTTTATATCTAAATTATTATTACTCTGCTAGCTTACCGATGATTTTAAATTTATCAAACACCTTCTCGGTATGCGGTGCATCTTTCAATTCATGCGTGAGGTCCTGCCCTGCCCAATGCTCATAATGTTTTCCATCCCTCCATAATCGCGACGCTGTAACATCATAAATCATGCCTTTCAAAGCCACCCAGATTTCAGGCTTATCCTGACCATTCCGTAAGGCTAGTTGCTTACGTGTAAAAACAGGAAGCACAGAATTCACCGCGAAGTTATATGATTAAAAGATTTATTGATAATGTAATTACTTTTTACATTACTTAATTTGGTTTTAGCGGCGCTTTGATCTTGCATTTTTTCAGTGTGTCAGGTGTGCCATGTGTGTGCGAGTTATAACACTACTTGCTTCCACTTTTAATTTTATGCAAATTTCATATTAAAGCATGAATCATGAAATATTACCGGTTAATAATTAGCCTTGCTGCTATAATTCTTTTGTCTTCGCTGGATAAAAAAAGACCTGTAGACCGAATGACCGATAGTGAACTGCATGTGTACGCCAGCAAACTCGCACACCAGTATATTCTTGTCGACAGTCATGTTGATCTTCCCTCTCGGCTGAAGGTAAAACACTTCAGATTAGAGCGCGAATACCTGGGCATACCTGTTAAAACTACGGAAGGAGATTTCGACTATGA
>DATJHZ010000242.1:0-4063 GCA_035493595.1 Cyclobacteriaceae bacterium
TCGCCCATGCGCAGGGGCAAGTCGGCATACAAGGTTTTTAATAGTGACGACTTGCCAGAGCCGGTGCGGCCTACGAGGTAAACAAACTCACCTTTTTGAATTTCAAAACCAATGTTACCCAGTATGGTATTATGGTCTTGAAAAATGCTGGCATCAAGTACGCGTACAACAGGATCGTTTGAAAACATAAAAAAACCGGTAAGTCGACTACAAATATAATCGACATACCGGCTAATGAAAATTTATGCTGACAGACTAGCTGTTAACTTTCTTATGATCGGCAAGGAATTTCGCCAAACCGCTATCAGTCAATGGGTGATTCAACAATGCTGTGATCACGTTCAATGGGCAAGTAACAACGTCTGAACCTATTTCAGCACACTGTAATAAGTGCATTGTGTGGCGAACAGAAGCTGCCAGAATTTCAGTTTCGTAAGCGTAGTTATCATAGATCAAACGGATCTGAGAGATCAACTCAAGACCATCTTGTGAAATATCATCTAAACGACCAATGAATGGCGATACGTAGCTTGCACCTGCTTTGGCAGCCAACAATGCCTGGCCAGCAGAGAATACCAATGTACAGTTTGTACGGATACCTTCGCTTGAGAATTTTTTGATAGCCTTAACGCCATCTTTAATCATGGGCACTTTAACCACAATTTTATCGTCAAGCTTGGCAAGCTCTTTTCCTTCTTTAATGATATTTTCAAAATCAGTGGCGATAACTTCGGCACTTACGTTGGCGTCAACAATGTTACAGATGGCTTTGTAGTGAGCTTTAACAGCGGCATCTCCTTTTATACCTTCTTTAGCCATTAAAGATGGGTTAGTAGTTACGCCATCCAGAACGCCTAAGTCATAAGCTTCTTTAATTTCGTTAAGATTTGCGGTGTCGATGAAAAATTTCATAATGTTAAAGTTTGATTATTAGGGGTGAATTGTAATGGCGCAAATGTAGCGATCATTTACAATAACTCATACGTGAAAAATGAGCAATTATGAGATGTTGGCAACGTATTTTTTGATTGAAAAGCCTCCGAAAACGGGGCAGGGGGGCAAGAAACAAAAATAGCAAGCCAATATCGCACCGCTACAACCGCCTACCCTTGCTACCTTCCGGTCCTGGGGGAGTTCAGCAGGAGCTGGTCGTACCGGCTTGCCGGGCGCAAAGATAGAATTAATTTGTAATTATTGATCCGGGCACGGAAAAAATTGAAAATAGTCTATGATCAATGGGTTATTGTCATCAGGGATCAGTTAATCATCATTTAGGTTGCTCAAAATTCGAGGTACACTGTATTTGCGCCAACAACTTTGAACTTTTTGAACCTTGAGCTTTCCCGCTGGTCAATTCTTATCCCGATTTCACCTGTTTTCTTTTACGTGTGGTCAAATTCATTTTTAGTCTTTAGGTGTAGTTACGAGTTTCGACATCATTTAAAGACAAAAACATGACCAGATCAAAAATCATTTTGCTCCTGGCACTTTATTTTTTCGCTGTCGAAAGTAAAGCGCAAACAATCAAGCATGGCAATGTAGTAACCGAACATCTCGTTTCTACAATCCTGAAAGAAAACAAGATTGGTATTGATGTTAACCGAATGGTGAAAATCTATTTGCCTCCCGGATATGAGTCTTCCCGTAAGTCTTACCCTGTGGTTTATTTGCTTCATAACATGCTGGGAGGTGTCAGCGAGGTTTTTGAAAACAACCTAATAGTCAACCTGATGGAACGAGGCTTTGCAAATAATGTGGTGAAGGAGTTTATCCTTGTTGCTGCGGATTACAGTTCGCCTACTATCGGAAGTATGTATGAAAATTCTCCTGTGAGTGGTCGCTGGATTGACTTCACTGTGAATGAGCTCGTGCCTTTTATCGACGGTAAGTTTCGTACAATTAGAAATCGTGAGAGTCGTGCAGTAACAGGTCAGTTCTTTGGTGGTCGTGGTGCGCTGGAGATGGCCATGTTTCATGCTGAAATATTCAGCGTGGCGTATGCATTGCATCCGGTAGCCACGGGTAATGGCTATCTGCCCTGGTCAATTTTTCCAATGGATTGGAAGAAAACTTTCGCTGCAAAAACGTTTGATGATGTAGGCTCAAAAATCTTTGTCGCCGTTTGTCAGGCTTATCTGCCCAATGTTAATCGTCCGCCATTCTATTGTGATTTTTTTATGGAGCCCGATGCTGATGGGAATCCAAAATTAATTCCTGGTAATGTTCAAAAAGCCAAGAGAGGTTTTCTTCTGGAAGAATCATTAAGTGAATCTGCTTCAAACTTACAAAAGATGCGTGGTCTCGCGTTGGATTGGGGACGATTCGATACAAACCAGGATCACGTGTATGCCAACCAAACATTTAGTCGCAAGTTGAACGATCTGGCTATTGCACATGAGGCAGAAGAATACAATGGTGATCCATGGAGCCTAGTGTGGACTGATAACGGTAGATTTTATTCGCGGGTACTTCCTTTCTTTTCCAGTCACCTGGTTTTTGAGTGAGCACTATACCATCATTACTAAAATAAAATTTGAACGATATGAAACAGAACAGATTTGCCTGCATACTATTCTTGTTTGGCAGTTTCAATACGATCTCAGTCTCTGCTCAAACGAATACAAAAGCAGATGAGAAGACAATAGCTTTCCTGAATACTTTCAGAGCTACCTATATCAAAAGCATCCTGGATAAAAAACCGGAGGGGATGCAAATCTATTACGATAAGAATATTCGCCTGATGACTGAGTTCCAACGGACAGTCATCGGATCACCCAATGTTGTACAGTACCATAAAGCTTTTTTATCGCGGTTCACAATCTCAGCATACACCAGAGAACAAACTGAAATTCTTGATCTCGGTCTAATGGTGGTTGAGCAAGGAATGTTTGTAATGAAAATGATATCAAAGAAAACGAACAAAGAACATACTGTAAATGGCAAGTATCAGAATATTTGGGAGAAGAATTCGAATGGCAAGATGTTGTTAATCACTGAAGGTTGGAATTACAATCAGCCATTGGACCTTCAGGACCAACTCAGGTTTGATGAGGTGCCTGTGGTTGATGTAGCACTTCAGCCGCATCTGCCCATCAACAACAATATCCGGTTTGAACTGGCAGCTCTCAACAGAATGATGGAGGTTACAATTACGCAGCATGACGCTAAAATATGGTCATTTTTCTATACGGATAGTTGCATACTATTTACCCAACGTCATGATCCTTACGTTGGAAGAAAGGCCATTGATGAGTATCTGGAAATGCATGTGAAAGAACTTCCCGTTTTTGAAAAGCTTGATATCCGCAATGATCGCATTGATGATCTTGGAAATTATGTTATTGAATATGCCAGCCATATTGCTAGTTGGCGAAGTGGTGAATATTCCGGAATTGGTTTAGGAAAAGATCTTAGAATCTGGAGAAGGGAAAGAGATGGGTCTTTAAAGATTTTTCGGCATATTGGGATGTACGATTAAATTCTGAATCCAAAGGAATTGAAAAACAATTGGTTTTATAAATACAAACTCTATCATCTTCCGTTTTGGTTTGGCTATCATTTTTTATGGTGGACACTAAGGATCGGTAGTCCTCTTGCTGTGCTCGGCAGCCTTGTCTATCCACATGCTGCAGTCAAGTTCTTTTTTTATATGATCTTTCAGATGATCGGGGTTTACTTCAATCACTATTTTCTAATCCCCAGGTTTTTAGAAAAAGGACGATATGTTATTTATGTGACCGCAGTTTTGATCACGATCCTTGTCAGTGCCTGTTTGATAACATCGGGATATTACGTCAGCGCTATGGTTGCTGGGAAACCTCTCGAAGAAGTTTATGGCAATACCACTTTCTTTTCGCTCTTTGAAGGTGGAGCATTGCCATCTACCGCGGCTGCGATAACGCTAGCCATGAGCATCAGGCTCACACGTAACTGGATGCGCAGCAAACGCAGACAACAGGAATTAGAAAAAGAAAAACTGGATACTGAATTGAAGTTTTTAAAATCACAGATGAATCCGCACTTTTTATTTAATACGATCAATTCCATTTTTGTATTGATTCAT
>DATJHZ010000243.1:0-3859 GCA_035493595.1 Cyclobacteriaceae bacterium
CGGCATCACTTCATTTGACAATCTTTCATTTATTGAGGCCAATCTTTCGGATGACAAAAATTGGAATGAATCAGTTAAGGGTTGTGAATATGTATTGCATGTGGCGTCGCCTACACCGGCCATTAAATTTCAGCACGAAGACGAATTAATTAATCCTGCGAGAGATGGCGTATTAAGAGTCCTGAGGGCATCAAGAGATGCGAATGTAAAACGAGTGGTGTTGACTTCTGCTTTCGGTGCCATTGGCGTAGGACACAAAAATCGTAAAACACCGTACACGGAAAAGGACTGGACTAACCTGAACGGTGATGTTCATGCTTATCAGAAATCAAAAACCATGGCAGAAAAAGCTGCCTGGGACTTTATAAAAAACGAAGGCGCTAATCTCGAGCTTTCAACAGTAAACCCTGTGGGTGTCATGGGCCCCATATTGGGGGCAGACTATTCACATTCCCACCAGATGATAAGGCAAATGCTGGAAGGGGAAATTAAAGCGTGTCCCAAAATTACCTCCTGTTATGTGGATGTGCGCGATGTAGCCGATCTGCACTTACTGGCTATGACAAACCTGAAAGCAAAGGGAGAAAGATTTTTGGCTACTTCAGGAGAGGCTTTATCAATGCTTGATGTAGCAAATATTTTAAAGCATAGATTGGGCGATGATGCAAAAAAAGTCCCTGCCAGAGAACTGCCAAATTGGTTATTGAGAATAGCTGCGTTAAGAAATCCCTCACTAAAAATGCTGGTTACTTTACTTGACCAATACATGCAAGCCAGTGGAGAGAAAGCCAGGCATTTATTAAATTGGTCACCTCGTTCAAATGAAGAGGCGATTGTAGCAACAGCGGAAAGTTTGTTACGGTTAGGATTAATTAAAAAATAAACGATGAAAGAAACAGCCATTTCAGCTTGCTATGTTAGCCCTTCTCTTTCTACAGAACAGTTTGTGCCCAATCATTGTTTTATCTACATGGTTTCAGGGGCAATGCTCGCTTACGACGGAAGCAAAGAGTATAAATTAAAGCCTGGAGATTGCGGCTTAGCCAGGAGAAACCATTTGGCAAAATATACCAAACAGCCCGACAATGGTGTGTTTAAAAAAATCTACATTTTGTTTGAACAGGAATTTTTAAAAGAATTTAATAACACCTATAAGTTCAACATAGAAAATAAAAAGCCAGCTAATGGTATTATTCCGTTACACAAAAATGATTTAATCAAAAGTTTTATCCAATCGCTTACACCGTATTTCAACGAGAAGGGAACAATTGATGAACAGTTTTTAAACGTGAAGCGTAGTGAACTGCTTTTAATATTGCTAAAAGCAAATCCTGAATTGGCAAACATTTTCTTTGACTTCAGCAACCCCGCAAAAATAGACCTCGAAGAATTTATGAACCGTAACTATAAGTTCAATGTAAGCATAGAACGATTTGCTTACTTAACAGGGAGAAGCCTGTCTGCTTTTAAAAGAGATTTTGAAAAAATATTTAACGTTACTCCAAGCCATTGGCTGGTACAAAAACGATTGGAAGAAGCCTACCACTTAATTAACAAGAAAAATAAAAAACCGTCTGACATCTACCTTGACTTGGGTTTTGAGGACTTATCACATTTTTCGTTTGCTTTTAAAAAACTCTTCGGACATTCACCAACGAGACTGACAGAAGCGAAGAAGAAGAGCAGCTAACAAATGCGCGTCGTGGTTGAGCGCTTGTTTGGTGAGGAACACCAAGGGAGAGTTAAGATTAAACAAGACTAATGCATGTCGTAGTTTTGAGTGCTTGTTGGGTAAAGAACACCAACAAGGGGCTAGGAAACTGAACTAGATTTTAAGTGTTGCGGTTTTTTATTGATCATAGTAATTAATTAGAGTAAAAGTACCTATTGGAAATTTGTTGCATCAAGGATATTTTACAAGAAAAGTGATGGAGAACATTACTTAATTAAATTGTGGGACAGAAAAGCTACATTATTTTTCTCATTTTAATTTTACAAATTTTTTCTTCTAGTTCACCCAAGGAATCAGCTAGGTATATAAGTCAAATGACAATTAAAGGTACATTAATCATAGGTGCAATAGGTACAGATGGTATTATTCTTGCCGTCGACTCAAGAGTCTGTATCATTGGACCTGATAGTAATGTAATTGGCTATATTGATAGTATTCCTAAACTGAGTCTATTAAATGATCAATTTCCCATTGCATTTGCTGGGAAATCCACAATAGGTGAAGAATTTGTTGAAAGCATAATAAAGCAATTCAATGACCAAGAAAACAGGAGTCGTAATGTTCAGGAATCCTTTATCGATTTCAGGGAGGTATTAGAAAAAGTTGATAATAGATTTTCTCAAAAATTTATTGGTGGAGGATATTATGAAGCTAAACCATATTTGTTCTCATTCAATAATACCGAAAGGTCGGCTGATCCCACAGGGTTTGTCTTTAGTGAACCAGATTTAGCGCCTTACATCGAGAAATATACCGATAGAACTCGTTCATGCAAGCAGTTGGGAAATATATTAGAAGCTGCGATCTATAGTTATGCTCAAGATAAAAAAAAAGAATTCGAAATTGGAGGACCAATTTCCATTATAAATGTATTACCTGGAAATGAAATTGTTTGGCAGCAAAATAATTTTTCTAGTAGAAGGGTTAAGAATTATACGACATTCGTTAATTTAATAAAAGAGGATAAAATTAACCTAACACCGGTACCTGGAGTAACAAGGGAGTATGTCATTAGGGCAATGGAGTCAAATCCTAAATACAAAAAATAGAAAACTAGATGTTAGCATGAAGCTACCTAATGATATTAAAAAATGCGTAGTTTTTATTGGTATCCAAAAGGCAGATCAAACTATTATTATTGTAGGAACCGGTTTCATTGTTTATGATGATGTTTCAAATAAAGATAAGTCTTATTTAGTTACGGCAAAACATGTAATTGAAGGGATAAAGGGAAAAGGTGTCGACGAGGCTATGGTGAGAATGAATTTAGTTGATGGCACCTCTCAATGGTATGCAACAACAATTAAAGAATGGATTTTAAATACCGATTCTAACGTTGATGTCGCTGTCTTTCAAACGTCTGGAGAAAAGAGTTGGGATCATGTCGCTTATCAGTTAAGTGCCTCAATGACAGAAAAATTAATTGCAGAAAATGAAATCGATGTTGGAGATGAGGTCTTTATAATAGGACTATTCACGCATCATCATGGGCGACAAAAGAATATACCAATAGCAAGAATTGGAAACATTGCAGCACTGGCTGAAGAAAAAACTCAGACTAGAGATCATTTGATGGATGCATATTTAATTGAAGCACGTTCTATAGGTGGATTAAGTGGATCACCTGTTTTTGTAAATCTTGGTTCGGTTAGATATGTGATGGGAAGTGTGAAGCAGAGTACAAATGGTTCGGCGTTTTTACTTATGGGGTTAATTTATGGACACTATGATGTTAGTTCTACAAATATTGATGAGGCGCAAGAAGATCAAAGTTCGGTGACAGACCGGGTTAATACTGGGATCGCAATTGTAACACCCGTTGAAAAGATTCTAGAGACAATTCAACAAAATTGAGAGACTATCCAACGCTTTTATAGAGACATTATAGCACTATTAATAATCCCACCAGCTCTAATAATTGCCTCATTCCTTCCTCGCCAGTAATTTCAATGATTCATGCTACGATTATAGTCATTTCTTAAGCGCCACCAATTCCATATAAAATTGAAAAGCACAATCTCGAACGGAGGCATCCGTTGCCTCAAGTGTTTTACTGTAGTGTGACAGTAAATTAAAATATTGATCCAGCAGTTCATTAGTCTCTTCTTCAAACCCGGCCTTGGCAAG
>DATJHZ010000244.1:0-13932 GCA_035493595.1 Cyclobacteriaceae bacterium
TGGTTACGATCATAACCAAGATCCTTCGAATAAATAAAATTCATTTGCTGATATACAATTGCTGTACCGGCCATCAACGCAATAGAAATGGTAAACTGTACGACAACAAGAGCTTTACGAAGTTTTATTCCGCCAGCAGAACTTTTAAAATCTCCTTTCAAAACTGCAGCGGGCTTGAATGAAGAAAGTACTACAGCAGGATACAAGCCAGCAAGAACTCCAACCATTAATATTAAACCAATGATAATAATTATTGAATTGCCTTGTAGTAAAAGCGTTGGAATGGCGAAGCGTTGATAGATGGTATTAAGTGTTGATACAATAGATATTACTAATGAAACAGCCAATACAGCGCTGAGTAATGTAACAACAATAGACTCAGTAAGATGTTGACCAATGAGCTGCTGCCTTACAGCACCAATAACTTTACGCAGACCAACTTCTTTTGCACGTTGTGTTGATTTGGCTGTAACCAAATTAATGAAGTTAACAATTGCCAATATCAAAATGAGTATTGCAATGGTCGATAAAACGTAAACATTCAGAATGTCTGATTTATTGGCATTGCTTTCAAACAGAATGTCTTTGCTTAATAAATGCACATCACTGAGAGGTTGAACAATGGGTGTGAAAAAGTCATAGGCATTATTCTTCTTCGAGATTGCTTTTAGTTTGGCGTTCAAGTCAGCTGAGTTAACAGTACCATCGATAAGAAAATAAGTGAAAGTGCTGATGCCTTGCCATGATCCTAAAAATTGTTTTAGCCCATCCTGATCATCACCGGGTGTTAGTGAGCGAAGCAGATCAAACTGAATGTGTGAGTTCTTTGGTGGGTCTTGAATTAATCCAGAAATGAATAAGGAAGTGTTTTGATCTTGTTTGATTGTTTTACCTATGGGGCTTTCATCACCAAAGAGTCGCTTTGATAAAGACTCCGTGATAACAATGGAGTTTGGCTTATCGAGGATTCCTTCTTTTTTTCCGTCCAGGATTTTAAAATCAAATACCTCAAAGAATGATGATTCAGAAAAGAAGGCTGCATTGCAACGCAGAACTCTGTCTTTGTAAGTAAGATCAAGCCTGCCACTTCCAACCAGACGTGTGCTTTTCTTTATCTCTGGAATTTCACTTTCGGCTGCAGGACCAAGTGGTGGCGGTGTTACGCCAACAACTTTACTACTTACTCCTTCAGCACTATCGATGGTGAGAACCCGTACAATCTGTTTGTAGTTTGCATGAAATCTATCGAATGATAAATCCTCTTGCACATACAGGTAAATGATCATTGCTGAAGCAAGCCCGAAAGCGAGCCCGGCTATTTTAATGATTGAATATCCTTTCTGTTTCAGCAAATTCCGGATACCAATAATGAAGTAGTTTTTTAGCATAGTTATAGGTTAACTGGTTGGTAATCCAACTTCAATGCCAGCTATAACAAATAATGGATTAGCTCAAAAATCGACTTTATGTATTTACCAATTAGAAAAGCCGACCATCCATGAACATTAGTGTTCGCTGGCGGTCGGCTCTATGTAATATTTGGACTTGAGGAATTAACTCCTCTAAGCTATTACCTTATTCTCTTTCTCTCTTAATTCTCACTTTAGCCTGAGGTCCTACCTGGATCGGAACTTTCTCAACTTCAAGGTTGGCAGCTTCAATACCATAGAGTTCTTCTGTAGAGAGACTATATTCTTTAAGGAGACGATAGCTCATAATCATTACGCGGTCGAACGATGAGATCTCACTATCTGACGACGCCCATGAATGCAGGATGATAAATTTGAAGTCACCCATCATGCTATACTTATGCAGCGAAGGGTAGGGGCTTGTTAAATCTATCTCACCAGAATCAGCCATCTCGTGAATGATTTTGTTGAAGAGCAAATTAACACGATGATCTGTTTTAAACCCGAGTTTCATACGTATGAAAAAACACTTTCTCGGAATGATGGTGTCAACAACATACTTGCTGGTGAACGGACTGTCAACTGTTTCAACATGAAGGAACCAATAAACATCTGCGCGTTTAGGACGTTTCTTGAAAATGGAGTAGATGATATTGGAGTCGATGTATCGTTTACTATCAGCAACAGCGAGGTAAACCAGGTTGGTTGCTTCTTTCGTAACGGTGGTGTCTGATTGCAGATCCTGCAACATCGTCACGTAATGTTTCAAGTCAACAAATTCTGTATGACGATCGCGTAGCATTCGTGCTCTTAACAGGATGAACATCATCAGGAAGAAGATGAGGGCAATGCCAAACGTGAACCAACCACCATGAGCAAACTTGTCAAGATTAGAAATCAAAAACATTCCTTCAAGCGAGAAGAAAAGGAAAGCCATTACCGTTGATCGAAGCGTAGATTTTTTGGCGGTTGCAAAGTAGTACACTAAAAGCGACGTTGTCATCAACATGTTAATGGTAATTGCTAAACCGTATGCACCTTCCATCGCGGTAGATTTTTCAAAGATGATTACAACAAGGATACATCCCGCAAGTAATATCCAGTTGATGGCCGGAACATAGATTTGTCCTTTAACCTGGCTTGGATAACGAACTCTTGTGCTAGGCCAGAGTTTTAATTTCATAGCTTCATTCACCAACGTAAATGTTCCGGAGATCAATGCCTGGCTTGCAATAACCGCTGCCATGGTAGCAATCACAATCCCGATGATCAGAATTTCCTGAGGCATCATGGCGTAGAAAGGAATTCTGTCGCCAAGTGATTTGCCTTGTTGATCGAGTAGCCACGCAGCTTGCCCGAAGTAGTTAGCAATGAGCGATACCTTTACAAAGCCCCAACCCACTCTGATGTTTCCTTTGCCGCAATGGCCTAAGTCTGAGTATAGAGCTTCAGCTCCCGTGGTACAAAGAAATACTGCTCCGAGTAACCAGAAGCCACCTTCATAGTGAGCTATTAAGTTCCATGCATACATGGGATTAACAGCTTTAATAATTTCAGGATGATGTGGAATTTCAATAACACCAATAACCAGGATGAACAAGAACCAGAAGGTCATGATCGGACCAAAGGTTTTACCAACTACGTTGGTTCCAAATTGCTGGAAGATGAACAGCAACACCATGATGGCTATAACAATTGTTACAGTAGGAATTTCAGGATTAAGAATGAGCAAACCTTCTACCGCTGATGATACACTGATGGCAGGAGTAATAAACCCGTCAGCAATAAGTGTACAACAACCAATCATGGCCGGAAAAATTACCCATGCTGCTTTATAGCGTCTTACCAGCGCATATAAAGCAAAAATTCCACCTTCACCTTTGTTATCGGCGTTCAGAGCAAGGTATATGTACTTTAATGTAGTGATCAGTGTTAACGTCCAGAATATGCACGATAGCCCACCTAATACCAACTCTTCTGTAATGATTGTATTTGTGCCCATGATGGCCTTAAATACGTAGAGCGGTGAAGTTCCAATGTCGCCGTAGATGATGCCTAGAGAAACGAGAACACCAGCAGCGGAGAGGGGTGTTTCGTGTTTACTTGATTCTAACGGTGCCATTTATTTTTGAAAAGGTGATAACATTTAATTGTGAACTTTAATGTCATTGATAACATCTCTATTACGGCTTATAATAAGTCTATTACTTTTATCGTACGAAAAGTAACTCCATATCCAGTTTAGTAAGGTAAAGACCTTATTTCGAAATCCTATTAAAGAGATGAGGTGAATGAACATCCAGATCAGCCACGCAAAAAAACCTTGAAATTTGAATGCACCCAGATCAGCTACGGCCCTGTTTCTTCCAATAGTAGCCATAGATCCCATATCGTTGTATCGAAAGGGCTTCAATTCTTTTTTTGAAATTATTCGCTTGATATTGCTGGCAACGAGTTTGCCTTGCTGTATGGCAGGCTGCGCCATTTGTGGATGCCCGTTAGCAAAAGTAGGATCACCCTGCATAATAGCAGCATCACCAATAGCGAAAATATTATCATAACCTTTAACACGGTTATATTCATCTACGATCACGCGCGCACCTCTTCCAATAGATTCGGCAGTGATGCCATGAACAGGTTTACCTTTTACACCGGCAGCCCATATTAATGATCGGCTGATTAGTTTTTCGCCCGTATTGAAAGCAACTTCATGACCGTCGTATGATTTTACAGAGCAGTTGAGGTGAACTTTAACACCCATCTCTTGAAGGTATTCTAACGCTTTCGCGGAAGCCTTCTCAGACATGCCATTGAGAAGTTTACCATTGGCTTCCACGAGGTGAATATCCATGTTACTTAACTCAAGCTCTTTGTAGTCTTTTGGAAACACATGGTTCTTTAATTCCGCAAGTGCGCCGGCCAATTCCACACCGGTAGGTCCGCCACCTACAATAACAAAGTCCATCAGGCTATTAACCAATTCAGGATCATCTGTGAGTAGCGCTGTCTCCAGGTTTCGGATGATAGCATTCCTTAGCTTTATAGAGTCCGTAATGCTTTTCATGGAGAAAGCATTAGACTCCACGTCAGTCATTCCGTAGAAGTTTGTGGTAGCACCGTTGGCTATAACCAGGTAGTCGTATTTTATACTGCCGATAGAGGTTTCAATGCAATTATCCTCTGGCTTTATGGAGATTACCTCAGCGAGGCGAAAGTAAAAATCATTCTGCTTAACAAAACGTTTACGGAAGGGAAACACAATAGAGCTTGTTTCAAGGCCCGAGGATGCAACCTGATAGAGCAGAGGTTGAAAGGTGTGGTAGTTGTTTTTATCAAACAATACTACCTGTGCCTTTAAGCCTTTAAGGCCCTTAGCAACCTCTAAGCCGCCAAAGCCGCCACCGATGATGATAATCCGAGGTTTGCCCAGGTCAGCAATACGCGTACGCGTGGTTATTAATTTGGGCATGAATTGTTTCTGAGATATCTCTGCGTAAAACGGGGGCAAATTTAATGCCCTTTAATCAATCACAAAAAGAAAACACCAGAATGTTCATTTTGTTAATTATCGCCATTAATGTGCATTTAACTCAAAAAAGAAAATATTTACCCATATAAACCCTTAAACACCAAAATCAAGGTTATTTTTGTTTCAATTAACCCAAAATCGTCCTTTTATGCTGAAAAAATTAATCTATGTTTTACCTCTGTCGGCCTTATTGATAGGCTGCGATTCGAAGGAAAAAGATCAACTTAAGTCTCAGGTTGACTCCCTTAAAGTAGAATTGGAGACAAGCCAGAAGATGGCAGAGACACTTACTGAGGTAGGAACGTTGATGGACTCCATCGATGCTAGCCGCCAACTTTTACGTGTTAACATGGTTGAGGGGACTACATACGCTGATTATACTTCACGCATGAAGGATATTAACAGCTATGTAAAAGATACACAAACTAAGATTGATGATCTTGAGTCTTCTTTAAAGAAGTCTAAAGGTGCTGCCGGCAAATACAAGAAAATGGTTGAGACCTTGAAAGCTCAGCTTGCAGGTAAAGAAGCTGAACTGGATACATTAAGAAAAACAGTTGAACGTTATAAGAGCGAGAACCAAAACCTGATCAGCACTGTAGGTATGCAGGAAGCTCAGATTGCTGACAAGAATACTCAGCTTGAAACCAAGCAACAAGAACTTGCTTTGATTGAAGCCCGCATTCAGGAGCTTATGATCCAAAGCAAGATGACTGAAGCAGATGCTTACTTTGCACGTGGCCAGGCTGTTGAAGAAGCTGCCAACCGTACCAAGTTAGCGCCTCGCAAGAAGAAAGAAACTTACAAAGAAGCTATAGAGCTTTATAAGAAAGCCCAGTCTTTAGGTAAAACTGAAGCGGAGGCTAAGATCACTGAACTTGAAAAGAAAATCTAAGCGATTAGATTTCCCAATAAAAAAACCAGAAGCGTTCCTTCTGGTTTTTTTGTTTGGTGGTGTTTGTGTGTTGTAGTTTCAACTGATGGTTGAACAAAAAGAAATTCTCAAAACCACTTCTTGTATTTAAAATACCTGAACATTCCGGCTACAATAAGAGCCATCACTATCCATACACCGTAATATCCATTATGCCAATGTAACTCAGGCATGTTATCGAAGTTCATACCATAAACACCTACGATAAATGTTAACGGAATGAAGATCGTGGAAATTATGGTAAGCACTTTCATGACCTCATTCATACGAGTATTCATGGTGTTGATGTGAATATCCATCAGACTTGTGATCAGATCTTTATACGTTTCTAACGAATCGATTACGTGAATGACGTGGTCATACACATCAGAAAAGTAGGGGAGGTTCTCTTCTTCAATAAGATTAAATTCATCCTTGATAATTTTTCCAATAGCATCGCGTAAAGGATAAACAGCCTTGCGTAAGTAGATCAGTTCTTTTTTGATGGCCTGAATTTTTCTGAATGTCTCTGTTGAAGGATTTCGATGAACCTCTTCTTCGGTATCTTCAATCTGTTCTCCAATATTATCCAACACTACGTAGTAGTTGTCTACAATAATATCTACAAGACGGTAAAACAGGTAGTCAGCTTTCTTCTTTCTCGCTTTGCCTTGATCAAGCCTGATGCGTTCACGGAATGGATCAAACAAATCGCCTTCCTTCTCCTGGAACGTAATGAGAAAATTGTTTCCTAGTACGAAACTCATCTGCTCATAGTCAATCTGGTTGCCTTCAATTTTATAGAGCATCTTAAGAGTAAAGAAGAGATAATCATCAAACTCCTCAGCTTTGGGGCGCTGGTCGTTCATGATGTCTTCAATCAGAAGCGTGTGGAGGTTGAAGTGTGTTTGTAACTTCTCAATCATTGCCTGCTCGTGAAGGCAATCAACATTGATCCAGTTTACTTGCTCAGGTTGAAGTTTTTTAAGTAAATCATCAATAGGCAACTCATCATAACGGGTATACTGAGTGGGTGTATACTGTATCAGCTCAAGAATTACTTTTTCAGTTGGGATGTTTGTGATTTTATCCATGGAGCGATGAGCCTGTTTGCGATGTCAACTTTAAAAATAACAAAAATAATGGTTTGCCCACTCGGGTTGAAAGACTAACCTGCTGCGACAGCCGTAACCTTAATCTATGTAAATAGTTAAGCTACAAGTTTTAGTTGTTTCAAAATCAATGCGTATTATTGCGCATCATGGCATTGAAGTTAGACGAGATTAAAGCCCCAATTTCACGCGAAATGGATGATTTTGAACAAAAGTTCAGAGCATCCATGAAAACCCGTGTCTTATTATTGGATAAGATTATGGGCTACATAGTGAAGCGCAAAGGGAAACAGATGAGGCCCATGTTTGTATTTCTGAGTGCGGGTACTTGTGGTGCCATTACCGAGTCTACTTACCGTGGTGCTTCCCTGATTGAACTGTTACATACGGCAACGCTTGTGCATGATGACGTTGTGGATGAAGCAAACTATCGAAGAGGTTTTTTTTCGGTTAATGCCCTCTGGAAAAATAAGATAGCGGTACTGGTTGGCGATTTCCTCCTTTCGCGAGGTATGGCACTTTCACTCGATAATGAAGATTACAATCTGTTAAGCATTGTTAATACGGCCGTTCAGGAGATGAGCGAGGGTGAGCTTCTTCAGATTGAAAAATCACGAAAGCTTAATATCACAGAAGATATATACTACGAGATCATCCGTCAGAAGACGGCATCTCTCATTGCATCTTGTTGCGCTGTAGGAGCTAGTTCTGCGGGTGCCAGCAAAGAGGTGGTGCAGAACATGCGACTCTTTGGCGAGAAGATAGGCATGGCTTTCCAGATCAAGGACGATCTGTTTGATTATGGCGAAATGGAGATAGGCAAGCCTCTTGGCATTGACATTAAAGAGAAGAAGATGACATTGCCTTTAATCTATGCCCTTTCCAAATCGGGCTGGCTTGAGCGGCGTAAAATCATCAGCATCGTTAAAAATCAAAGCGACAATCCTAAAAAAGTTAAAGAGGTTATAGAATATGTGAAAGGATCTGGGGGGATTGAGTATGCTCTTGAGGCCATGAAGAAATTTCACGAAGAAGCATTAGTCATTCTTAAAGAATTTCCTGAGTCCAGTTATAAGAAGTCTCTTGAACAACTGGTTCAGTTTACGATCGACAGAAGTAATTAAGATTCAGCTACATTTAACCAATTATAAGCCATTCTTCTTTTTATAAATCTTTAACTCTTCTTCAGACAGAAAAATACGATAGCGTTCCAGTTGTAATTTTTTCCGAAGTCCTTCATTCATCGGATCTTTTTCAAGATTGATATAAGCTTGAATGTAATCAGGGTGATTTCTATATTGATATTTTATAATATCGAGATTAGTTGTTAATCGTAAGAAGACTCCCAATACTGCAAAAATTATAGTTCGTATCAGAATGGAGGAATAATAGGATTCTTTGCTTTGGATGTAATTGAAAATTGAGATAAGCGTAATGATAATTGAAAGCCCGGCGCCTATCGTAAGCATTTGTTCACCGCCAACTAAGGACAGGAGCTTGAAGATTATGCCTGTACAAATAATAGATATGGCTAAGCCTGTAACAACGCTTAGTGCTATTCTAAAAACAGGAGTGTCTTGTGGAAATTTGTTCTCAATGATGTCTCTGAATTTTATTTTATTAAAAAGCAGAACACTTAGTGCAAAGTAGAAGCACGCCAGTAATAAAGTCAGAGCCATGAAAAGGCTATCTCCCCCAGATGTTAATTTGAATTTAAGAATGAGGGATATTAAGGCCAGAGCGGCAAATATTTTTTCTAGTGCTTTCATTTTTTAGATTGAAAGCACAATTTAATATTCAAAACAGATTATAGTACAATGTGGCGCTGTATTCCCTTTTGCGTGGTACGAGGCTAGCAGGTTCTTGCAGCCTGTCTAAACCGTTACTCTTGCTCTGCCGGCTTCAAGTACAGCATAATCCTTCCAGGTTTTGAAAGTTTGAGCGTCAAGTGTTTCAGATGCTTTGCCTGTGCTCTCGGGTATGTAGTTTCCTTCATTGTCCCACCATTTCTTGGCATTCTCTCTCGCAGATTGTTTGTCAATGCCTTCGAAGAGATTAATACATGAATCGGAAATAATCCAGGGTTTGCTGATCTCACTATATTTTTCAAAGATCATATTACGCATCTGCGTACCTGATGATTGATTTTTAAAGTGTGATACAGTATATGATAATGTTTCGGGCTCAGTCATGATCATGTCCCAATACTTTTTGGAAGCTACTATTTGAGCGGTGGTAAGCAGGTATCCAAATCCAGTTTCAATCTGTTCTTTCGTAATTGGGCATTTTGCCTGAATCTTCTTTTTCTTTTTGCCGAAGAGTGAGTCTAGGATAGCCATAGTTTTAAAAAATTAGTTAAGAGGGATACTATATAGATACTTCTGATATGGTGAATAGTTGCATGTGAGACTACAAAAATGCAAAAAATGTTACTTAAAGGTTAGAAATAATGATGGCAGGCTGGATTTTAAGGGCAGATTAATTCTTAACGACTAATTTTCTGGTCATAACACCTTCATTATCAATATACAGGGTGTAGAAATATATCCCTGCATTAAGTTCTTCTGTTCTGATTTTAATTCTACTCTCGGCCAGAGGCAGGTCATATTCGCCTACTGAATTCCCTAAAATGTTATGGATAACAATTCTGGCCTTGGTGCGGTCGCTTAGTATTTTGTAGTCAACATAAGCATAATCGCTTACCGGATTAGGATAAACATCATGCAACGTTATATGGCGCGAAGTGTAGATGCTTTGCTTAACTACTTTTTCCTCGACGGAGAAGTTAATGTCAAACTCCGTGAAATCATTTGGACTCTGCTTGTTGTAGACAATATACTTGATCACGCTTTCACTAGCTGCAAGTCCACCTTCAAGAGTAATCTGTAATGAGGATATGGTCTGGCCTGGCTCAACCTTTAAAAGGATGTCGTCATTCTTCTGATCGAGGCAGTTGTTATCAAGACAATAGTAATTTTTCTGAGTTGCTCCAATCTGAGCGTTCACCTTTCGAATGACAAGGGTAATGGGTTTATCGGTAGTGTTTTTGAATTTTAGGGGAGCTTTAATAATATCTCCAACATTGCCGTGATAGATTTCCTGCAAGCCAGACATTTCAAAGCCTTGACCATACAAGGTGGTTGTTATTAAAATAAAGGTAGCCAACCAGAGGTACTTCATGCCCTTCAAAACAACACTTAATATGAAGTTTTAGAAAAGTTAAACTTTTTGGGCGATGGTAGCAAAAAAACCTAAAGGTTTTTATAAGGTTTAATACTAAAATAACATGTTTATCGTTAACGGCCAGCGTTATTGAGCGCTTGTGTCTTTAGAAACACCAATCACTTCCTCTTTTGTAGGGCGTTCCTTTTCCATCCAGATAAATCCCTTCAGTGTTTTATCTTCCTCCTTAAGCTCATGCGGAGGAATGAAGCTTGCTTCTGGTTTCTTGTAGAAACTCAGGTTATTAACTTTTCCTTCTTTAAAACGAATGGTGATGTTACTGCAGATAATCTTGTTCATGCCCATAAGTGAGAAGTTCTTATCATCAAGTGCATAGTAAATGCTTTCACCATTTCCTTCAACCACCACGCGCCTTATTTTCTTATTGGCAAACTCGGCTGTCATGCGTCGTCCTTTTATCTGGTTGAAGTTTATGAGCGTGTCTTTCGAGATAACGAAGCAATTAGTAATCATGAAGATTTTATCAATGGAATTCTTTTTGATCAGCATGTGAATAGAATCTGCGGTCATCTGATTGCCTTCCGTCCATAGCGCAGGGCTTCCATAGAAAAAGATTGTCGAGTCAGCCGAACGATACTCCAGTGAATCTGCAATACCTTGAAGATCTTTCTTGAAGATCTTTACATGATTGTATGCTAATAATCGCTTCTTGGCAGGATCAACATTGTCGATGGCAACCAATGTATCTGCCCTTATAAAAAGCGTATCGCCTTCATCCGATATTTTTGCTATGTAAGCATTGTTATAAATTTTAGAGATGCCTTTTAATTTGTAAGCGTCAGAAGCCTGACCGTAGATGAGCATGTTCTCTTTCTTCGATGTCATGACAACATCACCTCTGATCTTGTAGATTTTGTTAAAGTCGTCCAGATCATAACTCTTGCCTACAATTTTATAATCAAGATTTTCGGCCATCCCGCTATTAAGATCAGACCGTTGTGTCTTGGTGTCGTATTGGCCACTCTGGTAGTCAGCCTGGCTGCTGTCTTGTTTTATTACAGTAGTGTTGGTGCGGAAGTAAATAACTTTAGTCTTGGAGTTGTATTGCAAACTGTCTGACAACATAGTGTAATCAGGATTTTTTACTACTACCTTCTTTTTGAAAGAAGCCATGTTGGTATTCAGATCGTAGTACCCTTTGTTACTTGTCAATACGTTGATGGAGTCCACCAATTTTCCACCATTGAAATATGTAGCCTCATTCTTAGGTCTGTCGAAATCAAGAAAGTCGGTATAGAGTGTGGCTTGTTCAAGTTTGGTGAAGACAACCTTGTTTCTGAGTTTGGCGCGCTTCTCATTTCCATCGTACTCCAGTTTAAAGGCTGTGATGGTTACCGAGTCACCTTCTAAAATGCGCACATGGCCAAAGGCTTCAAGCGAGTTCTTCTTCTTGAAGAAATAGGAAGAGTCGCAATAAATGGTGGTTTTGTTTTGAACGAAAATAACATTGCCATGAAGCTTCTGAAAAGATTCACCTTCAGGAGTTTTTCCCCCTTTAAGTTTATCGGCCTGTTTAAGCTTTACCTTTTTCTGTGCAACTGCCGGTGAAAGGACAACGGCAAGCAAAACAATACAAATGAGTTTTAAATAGCGCATAGTAATAATCACGGCAAAATTAACTAAAAACTTATCTTTGATGGTGCTTCAGCAATTTCTAAACCATATTGATCAAAACAGCCTATTTAAGCCGTCAGAGAGGGTATTGCTGGCCGTGAGTGGCGGACTTGATTCTATGGTGATGCTCCACCTTTTTAAAGAAGCAGGATTTTCGGTAGGAGTTGCCCATTGCAACTTTCAATTACGAGGTGAAGAGTCAAACGGTGATGAAGCGCTGGTAAACATGATTTGTGCGGAATTGGGCGTTCCGTTTTACCTGAAACGTTTTGATACCGAAGTCTATGCATGGGAGAGAGGTATCTCCATACAGATGGCTGCACGCGACCTTCGATACAATTTCTTCGAGGAGGTTATGGTTGCTGATAACTATCAGTGGCTGGCAACCGCGCACCATGGCAACGACAGCCTTGAAACTGTTTTGCTCAACCTGGTTCGTGGCACAGGCATTGAAGGTCTAACCGGCATTGCTGTGAAGCATGACAAAATAATTCGCCCATTACTTTTTACTACGCGTGCTTCGCTTGAAGAGTATGCCATCCTGCATAAACTTCAATGGCGGGAGGATTCAAGTAATGCTTCAGATAAATATCATCGTAACCTGATACGCAACCAGGTTATACCGATCCTGAAACAGATCAACGTTAACCTCGAAGATGGCTTTCAGCACACCATCGAGCGCCTTCGCGGAACCTCAGGCCTACAAGCTATGGTGTTGCGCAAGTTTAAAAAGGAAGCTATTCACGAGCAGGCAGGCTCAACGTACATCGACAGTGCCAGACTTAAAGCTATGCCACGACCAGCCGTTGTGTTATGGGAATTGTTGAAAGACAAGGGTTTTAATTTCGACCAGTGTCACGACATCATGGATGTTCGTCATCAACCGGGCAAGATCTTTTATGCTTCAAATACTCAGCTCGCGATAGATCGCAGTCATCTTATTATTTCAGAAAAGCAGGATCAGGAATATATTGAAATTCAAATCGACGAAAGTCAGATAAGGGCTACGTCCACACATACTACACTGGAGTTTCAAACCGTTAAGAAGAAAGATTTCAACATGGTAAAGGATTTACAGCTTGCCCAGTTGGATAGAGATAGTGTTACGTTTCCCTTAACATGGCGCAGTTGGAAACCGGGCGATCAGTTTGTGCCGTTGGGTATGCAGCATCATAAAAAACTGAGTGACTTTCTGATAGATATGAAAGTTTCCATTCCGGATAAGAGCAAGGTAACAGTGCTGGAGTCGGGTGGGAAAATTATATGGGTAACGGGGTACCGTATTGATGACAGGTTTAAAGTAACCGACAAAACAGAGCGGTTACTGATTGTAAAAAAGCTTTAAGATTATCGTTTGGAAATCAGTTGTAATTAATAAATTCACGCGACTTTTGAACTTCCCCCTCAACAGCCAGAATAAAGTGCTCATATTCAAATCTATACTAATACGCATACCGCTTCCTTGTCTGGAAGTATCCAACGTGAAATACTTAAATTTTAAATCCATATGAAAATAACAGTAGTTGGCGCAGGTAATGTTGGCGCTACGTGTGCTGATGTGTTGGCCTACCGCGAAGTGGCTAATGAAATTGTTCTGGTTGATATCAAAGAAGGTATAGCCGAAGGTAAGTCTCTTGACATCTGGCAAAAGGCACCTATCGACCTTTATGATTCTAGAACAATTGGTTCAACCAATGATTACAGCAAAACTGCTGGATCATCTGTGGTAGTAATCACCTCAGGCCTACCAAGAAAACCGGGTATGAGCCGCGATGATTTGATAGGAACCAACGCAGGCATTGTAAAGTCAGTAACTGAAAATATCGTTAAGTATTCTCCAGATGCTATCATTATCGTAGTGTCTAATCCGTTGGATGTAATGACCTACCAGGCACACATCACTTCGAAATTCTCACGTAATAAAGTTATTGGTATGGCGGGTATCCTTGATACTGCGCGTTACCGTGCTTTCTTAGCTGAAGCATTAAACGTTTCTCCTAAAGATATTCAGGCTGTGTTAATGGGTGGTCATGGTGATACCATGGTTCCGCTACCACGTTACACTACTGTAGGTGGTATACCTGTAACTGAACTGATCGACAAAGATAAGCT
>DATJHZ010000245.1:0-9915 GCA_035493595.1 Cyclobacteriaceae bacterium
GTTTGAATACCGCTGATAATACCAATCAAATCTCCTTTGTTATTTAATAACGGACCACCACTATTACCAGGATTCACAGGCACTGAAACCTGATAAGCATTCGGATTTTGCTTATAACCTGTGAGTGCACTCACAGAACCTTCGCCAAAGACAATATCTTCACGAGGGAATCCAAGCGTGAAAACTTCTTCAGCCAGACTTGCTTCGTTTTTTGAAATTGTAAAAGGCAGTGTTTGATTAGATTCTAATTTGAAATTTTCAATTTTCAGAATAGAAACATCATTAGCCGGATCGTTATGAACCACAGTAGCTTTTAAACGACCATACTTTTCGTTCTCAATAACAACAGAGTCGGCTTCTTTAATAACGTGATAGCTTGTTGCTAAATAACCATTAGCAGAAATCATAAATCCGGTACCGGCATAATTACCGGGTAGTGGCTTCTCGCGTTCTTTTGCTACAGCCATATCTTTCATCATGATCTTTTGTGATTGCTTGATCTGTTCAACATTTCTGCGCAACTCTTTATAGATGGCAGTTTGTTTTGTGTCAAGTGTATGCGTCATCACTAACGTTCCAACAATACTAATGAAGGCGATAGAAGCAGCAACGGCAGTCATTGGCCAATACTTTTTCCAGGCTGTTGGTTTTGGTAGCTGAATTGTTTTCTCCTGTTCCTTCATTTCGAGATGTGTTTCATTCAGTACATCTTGTAATTGTTTGTGGCTTCCGTACGATTTTAATTCGAGAGCCAATGTCTTATGCTTTTCTACCATCTCGCGGAAAGTAGTATCAGTTGCCATGCGCTGTTCGATAGCGGCAACTTCATTCGCAGGAAGCGTTCCTTTGATGTAGTTATCAAGTTGATCGATGAGCGTGTTTTGAGAATCCATGAGTATTAATCTTTCTTATCTTTTTCAAAAAACAATTTCTTCAGCCGTTGCAGGCATTTATATTTCTGGTTCTTGGCATTGTCAGCATTTGTGTAGCCAAACTTTTCGCGAATGGCTTCCATAGAAAGATCATGAATGTAAAAATCTTCTATGATGCTGCGACAAGGTTCACCCAACCCGTTAAGCGCTTCTCCCATTTTCTGGAACTTCATTTCATGCTCTTCAATAGCAATCACCTCTTCATCAACACCCTCAAAAGTTTCTATTTCAGGAATGTTGTTGGTGGGGTAGCGTTTCTTACCAGCCAGTCGTTTGAGCCAGAGTCTCCGGCAAACGGCGTACAGGTAAGTCTTGATTTTGCATGTCAGTACAAAATGCTGTTGCTGTACCCTTTCGTAGAAAGCAATAATGGCTTCCTGGTAAATATCCTTGGCTTCCTGTTCTGATCCGTTATTGGAGCAAACCAGGTGGACTACCATGGGATAATGCGTTTTGTAGAGCTCTCGAAGTGCTATCTCGTTCTTCTTTTTGATTTCCGAGATGATCAATTCATCAAAATAGTACGCCACAGTTAATAAAGTCGGTTTTATACAAATCAATCACGAAGGTAACCCACTCCATTCTATTAATCTATGCCCATGCTACCCGGAATTCTAAATTCTATCTTCGGAATCCTAAATTCTTAATTTCCTTGGGTGACCTTCTTAAAGTTTCGGTATGAAGGGAAATTTTTAAACCTGATAAACATGAAAAACACGTTAAAAACTATGTTGGCCGTAATGAGCCTTACAGTTGCTTTGTCTGCTTGTGGTAGCAAACCTGCTGAAACTACTGAAGCTACAGATTCAGTTGCTACTGCTCCTGCTGCTGACTCAACTCCAGTTGCAGCTGATACAACAGTAGTAGACTCTGCTGCCGTAGCAAAATAATTACCAAAACGTTGCAACGTTTTTGAGGCTTCTCAAATCTGAGAAGCCTCTCATTTAATCTCCGGGCGCATTTTTTCTCTACAGCCCAACCTTTTTAAATACTATTTGTATTGAACTCCACAAAACCGGCTTTCCCACGAAAGCTGGAAGGAATCGTCGTGTCTTTATTTTTTCACTCAAACTGATATGCTATGAAAAATCTTATTTGTTGCTTGATTTTGGTATTAATGATCTCTTGTGGCCAGCATATGAATCAAATGGCTGAATACGACTCTATTGCGTTGGAAGAAAAAGAGCCTGTCGTAAACTCTGAAGAGTATGCTGAAATACACGAAAACACATTTCAGGATGCGCTGAAAAATCCATTATCTACTTTCTCTATTGATGTTGACGCCGCCTCTTACAGCAATGTTCGTCGTTTTATTGATAATGGTCAGCGTCCGCCTAAAGATGCTGTGCGTATTGAAGAGCTGATCAATTACTTTCATTATGACTATGATCAGCCTGAAGGCGACGATCCTTTCACTATCAATACAGAGATATCCGTTGCCCCCTGGAATTCGAAACATAAACTAGTACACATAGGCTTGCAAGGAAAAAAGATATCAACTGAAAAATTACCTCCTTCAAATCTGGTATTCCTTATAGATGTATCTGGCTCCATGGATGCAATCAATAAACTTCCATTGCTGAAGTCTTCATTCAAAATGTTGGTTGAACAATTACGTCCGCAAGATCATGTTGCTATTGTTGTATATGCGGGCGCTGCAGGTTTGATACTTGAGCCAACCTCTGGTGAGCACAAAGAAAAAATTCTTAATGCTCTTGATAATTTACAAGCAGGAGGATCAACAGCAGGAGGTGCTGGAATTAATCTGGCGTATTCTGTAGCAAAAGAATATTTCAAAGCTGATGGCAATAATCGTGTGATATTAGCTACCGATGGTGACTTTAATGTTGGTGAATCGAGCGATGCATCGATGGAAAGTCTTATTGAAAAGAAGCGTCAAGAAGGTATTTTCTTAACGGTACTAGGTTTTGGTATGGATAATTACAAAGATTCAAAGATGGAAATCCTGGCAGATAAAGGGAATGGTAACTACGCCTACATCGATAATATCACAGAAGCATACAAGGTTTTTGTAAATGAATTTGGTGGCACATTATTTACAATTGCGAAAGATGTGAAATTACAGATTGAGTTTAATCCAGCTAAGGTCAAAGCATATCGTCTCATTGGTTATGAAAACAGGATGTTGAAAAGTGAAGATTTCAACAACGATGTGAAAGATGCAGGTGAACTCGGTTCAGGTCATACAGTTACTGCCCTATATGAAATTATCCCTACAGGTGTAGAAAGTAATTTTTTTAAGATCGACGATTTAAAATATCAACCAACAAAGGTTGAATCTCGTGATGCAAGTTCTGATGAGTTGATGACCGTAAAATTTCGCTATAAAAAACCACAAGAGGATGTAAGTAGATTGATTGTGCATCCATTGGTTGATAATAATACTCCATTTAATAAAACATCAACAAACTTCAGATGGTCAACTTCTGTAGCTGCATTTGGAATGTTATTACGCGATTCGGAATACATCAAGGATTTCACTTACGAGCAGGTTGTAACACAGGCGGAGCGTGCCAGGGGTGAGGATAAAGAAGGATATAGAATTGAGTTTATTAACATGGTAAAGTCATTTAGCTCTATTTTAAATTAGGGATCCCATGAAAATAGACCTTAGAATAGTGCTCATAGTTATGACAGCGATGGTGATATCGTGTGGAAAAAAAGCAGAAGAGGCTTGGGTAACATTTGAAACACCACAACCGGTAAACAAATCTGATATAAAAGAACTGCCTAAAAGTTTCGTTGGAAAATATTCTCCTTTAAAGCGGCCATTGTCATTGTATGATTCCAGTACTATTGCGTATGATTCAAATATTCTCCAGATACAGAGAGAGATTATTGTTGAAACTAAAATCTTCAATACAACGCAATTATTAGATTCTGCCGATCGAGAGCTATACAGGCGTGATACTACTTTCGCAATTACTGAATATGGAGGATTGGCAAGTATAGTAATTAAAGGAGATAGTGCTTTTTACCATACAATTTCTAAAGACACATTATTCTCATCTCTTCGAGGAGATGTGTTAAGAAAGTTTAAAGGATATTACTTCTTGAATCAGAAAACCCCATCGGGTAAATGGTTTGTAAGAAAACTTAGTAAGTTCAAAGATGGTCTGATCGTTGGCACCATTTCATCAACTGCTGATTTTGATAAATTGAAATTAATATCAAAATCAGATACAGTTTATAATTTCAAACTCACTAGAAAACAATTTAAAGAGTTTGTTAACGCAAATGGCTTTACGGATGAAGACGTGTTTATTAAAATACAATAAATTAAGATTCTTAATGACTCGACCGTTCAACACTGGTAACAAAATACTTCGTATCGCCGCGCCAGAAAAAGCGCATGTAGCGTTCGGTGTAGTGAAGACTTACACGTTCTCCGGTTAAGGCTACGGCTTTGAGGGTTTCGAAAACTTCGGTGTCACTTTTTTCAACAGAGAAGTCAAAGGTTTCGTTTATCACGCTTCCTCTTTTGATGGCACCGAAGGTTTCGATATTTAACTGACCTTCGTAGGTTTTAAAGATGAAGCCTTTGTCGCTAACTTTTACCACAATACCAGCTCGTATACCATCTTTGCTGTAAGAGCCCCAATACAGGTAACTAAAAACGAGGATGGCTAAAAGAACAAGTGATATAATTACTTTACGTAACAGGCGTTTCATTTTGCTGCCAAAGTTTTGATTTTCCATGGGGATAATTTTTTTAAGAAGTGTTTCCTTTAAACAACAATGCCTTCGCTACAAACGAAGGCATTGTTTATAAATGTTGTTGAATGTTAGATAGTCATAATTTCAACTTCCTTCTTCTTCATCAATGCATCTATTTTGGCAATAGAGTCATCAGTAAATTTCTGCACACTTTCCTCCGCATTCTTAATGTCATCTTCAGACACACCTTTAATCTTGCGAAGCTGCTCGTTGGTTTCTTTACGAATATTACGAACGCTTACTTTTCCGTGTTCACATTCTTGACCAACCTGTTTTACCAGTTGCTTTCTTCTTTCTTCTGTGAGCATGGGTACGTTAATGATAACCTGCTGTCCGTCATTCTGTGGATTGAGGCCCAGGTTAGCATTCATAATAGCTTTTTCAATTTCCTGAATAAGACCTTTCTCCCATGGCTTAATAAAAATAGTGCGGGCATCAGGTGTAGTAATAGATGATACCTGATTAAGCGGCGACATGGCACCATAATAAGAAACCAGAAGACCATCAAGCATAGAAGGGTTAGCTTTACCAGCTCTGATTTTTGTTAATTCATGACTAACGTGAGCAATAGCCTTACCCATTAAATCCTGTGCTTCTTCCAGATAAAGTTCAATTTCATCCATAGTAAACTGACATTAGACTCAAACTATTCTTTTATGTTATTCTTTTCTTTGTGCGTATGTAAAATTACTGAATAAAAAATTAGTCTAGCTGATAAGCGTTCCGGCTTCTTCACCCTGAACAACCTTTAACAGATTGCCTTTTTTATTCATATCAAATACAATGATTGGTAAATTATTTTCCTGACAAAGCGTAAAGGCTGTCATGTCCATAATATTCAGATTTTTCTCGTAAGCCTCCTGGAAAGAAAGTTTTGAATACCGAACGGCATCTGGAAATTTTTCAGGGTCTTTGGTATAAACACCATCAACACGAGTTCCCTTCAATACAACACTTGCCTGTACCTCAATGGCACGTAGACTGGCCGTTGAATCGGTTGTGAAATATGGATTACCGATACCGGCTCCGAAAATAACAATTCTACCTTTTTCTAAGTGGCGTATTGCACGACGACGGATAAAAGGTTCGCAAACCTGTTCCATTTTAATCCCGGCCATCAGGCGGGTGTACATACCATGACGTTCAAGCGCACTTTGCAAAGCCATAGCATTAATAACCGTAGCCAGCATCCCCATGTAGTCGCCCTGAACGCGCTCAATGCCAAGAGATTCGGCCTGTCCGCCACGAAAAATATTACCGCCACCAATAACAATGGCAATCTCAACTTTCTGATTATGAAGTGTTTTAATTTCTTCGCAGTACTGTTCTAAAACAGATTTGTCAATATTGGTAGTTTTAGAAGAGCCCTGAAGCGCCTCACCGCTCAGCTTAAGAAGAATGCGTTTATATTTCATATTTCAGTTTAGTGGAGAGTAAAATCTCGCAAATATAACCTGCCCTGTGGTAAAGGAAGAAACCTTTGGAAATAATTCTGCCCAAAAAACGAGGTCAGAATTCAATTAATACCTGACCTTTTTCAACCCCGGCGCCTTTTTTGACTTTGACAGATTTAACTACCCCTTCACCAGGCGATTTAATGATGTTCTCCATTTTCATGGCTTCCAAAATAAGCAAGGGATCACCAGCCTTAACCAGGTCGCCATCTTTTACGCGTAAATCGATAATAAGTCCCGGCATGGGAGCTTTGATGTTGTTGACCTTTCCAGAGGCGGAAGCATTCATCCCCATTTTTTCCAGCAACAGATCGAACTTATCCTGCATGGCAACAGAATAGATGTTGTTATTGATCTTAAGCGTAAATGTTTTCGTTTCGGTATCGACCTTTACTACTTCTGCGCGATAGCTTTTATGTTGATACAGAATGTGGAAATAACCATCATCAATCTTTACAAGATCCCAATCAATAGCTTGTCCGTTTACAGTTAGTCCCTCACGGGTTTCATCTATCTGGAATGTTGAGTTGTTAACTTTTGCCTTGTACATGTGTTGGAATAGAATTTAGGATGTAGAATGCAGGAGTCAGAATGGACTAGCCCCTCATTCAAATGTAGTATTTATTCGAAATAGAATACAGGGCATTTTTAAAAACCTATGTTGTGCCTTCTCTATCAGAGAAAAGACCGGGATGAGTCTGGGTAAAACGGTTTTTAGAGATGATAGTAAATGCAGGAGTTAGCAGCGTCATTCTAAATTCTAACTCCTGCATTCTAAATTCTTAATTTATTTAATTCTTCTTCTTGTCATCGTCCTTCTTCTTTACATCGATCATCTCCATAAGTTTCAGACCAAGCAGGCCATCAATAGAAGAACCTCCACCAGCACCACCGCCAATCAGCACATCTGGAATTAATTTGATATGTCCTTTAGATAGTTCTTCAGTCATTTTATAACGAGTAAAGTTTTCGCCACCCAATGCCTTCACCGCTAGCTCATATGCTTCTGCAGTTGACTTACCAACAGCTAAAATCTTTTCAGCTTCAGCATTACCTGTTAATGAAATTTGTTCAGCTTGTGCTGATGCACGAAGTTTGATTGACTCAGACTCAGCTTGCGCACGGGCACGTGTAGCCTCAGCTTCAGCATGTGCGCGTAGTTTGGTAGCCTCAGCTTCTGCACTTACAGCAAGTTTAACACTGGCAGCATCACCTTCAGATTTTTTAACGGTAGCATTCGCAGTGCGCTCAGCAATTTCAACACTTTGCTGTGCTTTAACGATATCTTTTTGCATGTCAGCAATGGCAGTTTCTTTCTCCATACCCTGACGTGTTTCCTGGGCTGCCTTCTGTGTATCGTATGTTATTTTTTGTTCTTCAGCAATCTTACGATCGGTCAATGTTTTCATTAGTGATTCAGGAGGAACAATATCACCAATCAAAGTATCAACAGCATTCACGTTGTACTCATCCAATACTTTTTTAATGTGCGACTTAGCAGATTCCTGACGCTCTTTACGTGTAGTTAAGAAAGCAATTACATCACTGTCCTGCGCAGAGTTACGGAAGTAGTTACCAATAGTTGGCTCTAATACCTGCGATACAAGATTGATCATGTTACCAAATCGCGCAATTACTTTTGGTGCTTCTGTTGTAGGCACGTGAATAATTTGTGCTACATCAAGATTGAATGGGAAACCATCTTTCGAACGAACTGTAATGGTAGAAAGATTTTTATCGAGATTGTGAGCTTCACTTCGTGCACTGGCCCAGTTCAACACCAGGTTTGTAGTAGGCACAAGTTCTACTTTCATAATGTATTTGTTGATGGGGTATTTACCAGGACCCAATGGCTCAAGCCAAACACCTTTATAACCTTTCTCAACAATGTTACCGTGTTTAAATTCAGCACCCGTAAGATCATGTCCTTCCTGACCAGTATATGAAATCACAACACCTACATAACCAATAGCGATTTCTGTCATTGGTATTTCTTCAACTTGTACGGCCCATGGATTTAAGTTATACGAACCTGCAAGAATAACCTGTGGTTGTAAACCACGATTACCACCATTCTTTATAAACTTATCAAAGTCCTGAAAGTTATTGTGACCATCAGCTTGCCTGCCGGCAATCTGTCCGGCTTCAATTGGTAAGCCATCAAGTGTTGTAACAATGCCAACCATGCTTTCCTGAATTCTCACCATGTCGGTAATAGAAATCTGAAACAGCATTGTGTTGATACGATATGATCCAGACGTGATATAATTTGTCTGACGACCACGTTGACCACCGTTGATGAGAAATTTTTCAGCATCCTGAAAGTTGTCACACTCGGCACGCTGGCCCAGAATATTTCCGGTAGGAATTTCAGCGCCATCACGAGCGAGTACTAATCCTATCTTACCTTCCGGTATCACCGTGAATCGTTCCATGGTAACATCATATTGCCAGACCCACTTCCAGAAATAAAGTCCTGGCGCAAGTGCTTTGGCCTGAAAGCCTGCTTCGCCTTTTGTAGCAATGATACGCCCATCAGGCAACTCTCGATTTTCACCAAACAATACAAACTTCTTTGTCACTAATCCAATCTTGTCTTCTGGTACGATGACCATTCCAAACAAGAAACGCAGAATGTATTTGTAAAGAACAATACACACGAAGATGAGCAGTACCCACCAGTAATTGAGTAATCCGTTTTCCATAATATTAATACGTGAATAATTAAGACGAAGAAGGGTTCAGTATGTAGATCGTGTTGATCAAGAATTTCTGGGTGTCGTGAATGACGATACCAATGTAGGAAAGAATTTCAGATTTCAAATTTCAGATTTGAAAATAATTAGAGAGCCAAAGAAAATAGCAATGCCTTGAGGAAAGTCAAATAAATATTGGGATTAGAAGGAGAAATGGAATAAGGTTATTCGTCAGTTCTTCGCAATTAAAATCTACTGTTTCTTATGAGATCTACTTTTTCATACCACTCTGCCGCATATTTCTTATTGCGGATGAGAACGTAGTTATCCGGATCGAATAACGTTGATGATTTACTAAAACTAAAATCAGTTTTACCATACGACCACACTTCACGATCTGCAAATTTATAAACTGCTGTAGGTGCGCCGTAAATTAAATACGTCATACCCCTGTCTGTTTTCCATCCTTCTTTATACGATGTGAATAAATGATTGGCAACCTCAGCGCGACTGAAATAGGTTTTCATAAACTCACGGGCGCGATCAGTATCACGTGTAATAGCGAGAACACTTTTATCGAATTGCTTCTTATCATTGCCAGCCATTCTCAATCGGTCGTACTCGTCTTTAGCACAGACATAAACAAATGGCCCGACAAGATCCTGGATGTGTTTGAATTTAGGATATCCGTCTTCCACACGAAAAGCAAAACCTTCAACCGTGGTAGTATCTTTTTGAACGAGGTATAAACCTTTTTTAGTGAAAGAAGTTAGCTGTCCGTTGGCTAGTGTAAAAATAGAATCTGGTTTTATGGCCGCACTTACCCGCGCAAGTCCCTCGGAGAAGGCAGGGGCTGCCGCCGGAAAAACATCATTATAATATGAAATAATTACAGATTCATTTTCTTTAAAACCATGTAAGGCAACAGGTTTGTTAACATTAATGTAGGGATCAAAAACAAAATCGCCTTCAGCAGTCTGGAGGTAAGAATTTACACTGTGTTCGGGAAGGAGAACAGCATAAAACATCCATCCTCTTTTGATGGTATTGTTAATAACTTTGGCTACAATAATTTGCTGATTTGTGGATAATCCA
>DATJHZ010000246.1:0-37568 GCA_035493595.1 Cyclobacteriaceae bacterium
GATATGCTTTGGAAGCGTGATGCTGCCAAGGCTGTAACTTTTGTGGCCAATCATGATACAGATATTATCTACGACGGAAAGTTATTATCGTACGCCTATATTATGACGCATGAAGGTTACCCATGTGTTTTCTATCGCGACTATGAAGAGTGGCTCGATAAAGCCAAGATGGACAACCTGATTTGGATACATCGTAACCTTGCCGTTGGCAACACCAGTATTTTATATGTTGATAATGATGAATACATAGCACGACGCAATGGTTCACCTGGTCTGGTCGTGTACTTCAATGATTCTAATGCATGGACTGAACGCTGGATACAAACCAACTGGACAAGTACTGGCATTCATGATTATACTGGTGCCTCGTCTTGGTGGCCAACAACACAAAGTGACAAGTGGGTGAAGATTCAAGCTCCACCACATGGTTACACAGTATGGTCACCAAATGGATTATAAGCAATTGATAAATTCTCTAAGCAAGTCCCTCTTCATTTCGGAGAGGGATTTAGGGTGAGACTAAAATCAAGCCGTCATGGTTCATATTATCATGACGGCTTTTGTTATGAATGTATGATGAAATTACAGAACACTTTTTTTGCAGCGGCTTTCATTCTATTGTGGGGATGTCAGAACACTACAACCATTTCTGAAAACACGAAGGGTAAACTTGTTTTCAAAACAGAAATTTCAGAAAATAATCCAGACTTTAATTTAGAGACTGTTACAGGCGTAGCTGATTCTGCCGGACATGTCTTTATTCGTCTCACGGTACAAAACACATCAGAAAATAAAATTGAAAGCAACAGCTACGATTGGGAATTGAAAACAGCCAATGGACTTCGTTCAACACCTGTAAAAAGTGATTCTATTATTTTGATTATGCCGGGCACAACCGCTATAGAACTTGAGTTTGAACCAACCAATTCATTAACACTCTACAGGCTTACGTATATGAAAGGCGATTTGGGCAAGAATTATAAACTAACCTACAAGCAAGAGCAGATACAAGTAGATCTTTCACTCTCTGATGAACAATACACGGAATACAAAAAGAACTGGGCAACAGAAAAAGACATAACCATTTTTCTCCCTAGTCAATCTGTAAGCTTTGCTGGTAAAGAGGAAGCTCATCTTGCAAAAAATATTAAGCTTGTGCACGACAATGAAAGGATGGATCACAATGTGCATGTAAGCGGAGAAGAGATTTTACTGGATGGCTTAAATACAAAACTATCTGCTTATCATTTAAAGGATACACTCTATACAAGCATTACATTGATCAACCATTCGCCATTTGTTGTAACAATCGATCTGAGTTCACTTAACATTGAGTCGGATACACTGTCATTGAACCCGATATTGAATGGGGAAGACACCTACCTGGAAATACCCAAGAGCCAGCGAAAATTTATAACTGTAAAATATCTTTTGCCTGATCTAAGCCTGAAAGAATTTACATTGAATGTTTCATCGGTAAAATTCAGAATACCAGAGTCTGTAACTGTTTTCTGCCAATCCACTATTGCTTTTAAAAGGAAGGAATAAGTTTAGAGCATTTGTGGCAAGAGCAGTAATCTGTTAACGGTAATTTTGTTTGGAGTCTTATCTTTGCCATCAATAAGATAGCCTTCGACCCCGTTGCATATTTATGAAAAGCAGTAATCTTGAAAAACTAAATAATCCCGTTTGGTATTCGTTATGTGAGCGTCATCAATCTTTTGCCATAGATTATCCTGCAATTAAATTTTACGATCCTGATTATTGTCCTTTCGGCGGTTTTCAAAAAGGAAAAGATATTGCAAAGCATATTGATGAGTATGCAAAGCTTGTTACTAGCTTTTTTATTGTTGGTGAGAAACCAGAGATTTCCACAAATCTTAAAATCAAGAATGAACTGGTATGTCTTCAAATGATTATGCATGAACGAAGTACTATCGATCTGAATGAAGAGATTATACCACTAACCACTAATCATACAGAGGCATTATATCAGTTGATCAATTTGGTGCAGCCTGGTTATTTTAAAATGAAAACAGCTTTGCTTGGCGACTACTTTGGAATCTTTAAAAAAGGAGTTCTTGTTGCTGTAACAGGTGAGCGGATGAAGATGGACGATTTTACAGAGGTGAGTGCCGTGGTCACACATCCTGATCACACGGGTAGGGGATATGCCAAACAATTAGTAGCACATACGGTAAATAATATTTTGAATCAAAACAGAATTCCTTATCTGCATGTAGTTGAAAGTAATACAGGAGCAATTAAACTATACGAGAACCTTGGCTTTGTTACCAATCAAAAGATAAGTTTTTGGAATATAGTATCGTGATAAAACCAGAAGCACTTCAACTGCAGATGTGTCAAAGTGCTTCTGTTTTTTTTAGTCGTTAGAAAATTATCATTTCGTTAAAGTTACTACTGAATCTTAACAACCCTGATCCATTTGCTTTGTGTGCCTGAATTAGCATGAAGCAGATATATTCCACTGACAAAAGTTTTTTCAACCTCGATTGTGGTATTTGTCTTTTCAGTAGACTCATGCACTACACGTCCGTTGATGTCTGTCAATTTTATTGTAGCAACATCATACGTTGAGCTTTCAATATAAAGAATCAATTTTTCCCGGAAAGGATTAGGATAAACCCGCACTTCGAATTCCATTAATTCTCCTGAAGGATTGAAATCACTTACACTTGCCAAACGCGCTGTTGAGGCATCGGCTACTGTTGTAAAACTTCGTGTGCCACCAAATGATGGACTTAAATTTACACGAACACGACTATAGTAGGTAGTATTGTTTTTTAATCCTGTAAAGTGTAAGATTCTTGAAAGACCAGTGACTTCAAATGCCACCGTTGAAAAATCATTTGTTTCACTTAACTGAATGGTATACTCACTGGCACCCGGAACTTTGTTAGATGCAACGGCAATCTTTGTGGGAACATTCACTGCATTATTAGCTGGCGATGTAACGTAGGCAAGAGATTCAGCCGTGCGTGTGCTAAACGTTGTTACTTTTCCATAGTCAGCGCGGAGATTTGTTTTTATACGTGCATAATATAACGTGTTGTATTGAAGTGAATCGATCAACAGTGTGCTGCTGCCACTGACAACCTTTGGATTGACAAAGTTTACATCGGGACTCACTTTATAAGTGTATACAGTAGCACCCTCTACAGGTTTGGCTTTAAGGGTGATCTGAATCATTTGGTTAACTGCTCCATTGCCTGGTTTAGTTAAGTATACTTCTGGTAGAAGTCGCGTGCGCTGACTTTTTACCGGAGCATTTTCATGGAGGTATTTTATATGTCCAACACCATCTGAAATATATTCGAAAACTGTGAAGTAATAAGTTCTGTAAGATTGCAGGTCTTTGACATCGAACGTGTGATCTGGTCCGTCGTAAACAACTACCTGGCTATGACCAAGCGCACCTGAGTATGTGGTGTTATCGACTGGTCCGAATATAGGCGCTCCTCCGGGTCTCATAATGACCAGATGTCCTGTGCCATTACCGGGATTAAATGTAACTGTCATCGATGTGGAGAGAACATTGCTAAAAGAAATATTACTAGCTGGCAACGTTGGTTTTTCCAGTGGCGGTAATGGCTGTGCTTCTATTGGCAACAAAGCGCCATACTGAGGTTTGTTTCCTGATGCTATATTCAAGTCGCGGAATTTGTCGTACGTGGAAGTTGCCAGATCATAATTAAACATCACACCCAGATTGAAGGCACCTCCCAGTGCAGTAAAGCCATATAGTTTATTGTTATAAACAATCAGACTTCCTCCTTGTGGACTAGCTCCATCCATTCCATTGAAATTATGCAATACAGTATAACCACTGCCATTGGAATTGATTTTAAAAATTGTTCCTAAATCAGATGATCCACCCAGGCGCGTAGTTCCCCATAAAGTACCATCTGATGATTGAACGAGTGTACCTAATGGATATGACCCTTCTGCAGTATTACAATTATGTAATACCGCATAGCCACTGCCATCGGTATTCATTTTAAAAATCGTTCCAAGGCCGGAAGTTCCACCTTTATATGTCATTCCAACTAGTGAGCCGTCTGATGCCTGAATCAATGAACCCATCGGAAAACTTCCTTCCGATCCATTAAAATTGTGAAGTATTGAATAGCTACTTCCATCGGCATTCATTTTAAAAACCGTTCCCAGGCCAGGTGAGCCTCCGAGTTCAGTCATTCCAACGATAGTGCCGTCTGATAATTGAGTTAACGTACCAAACGCATCGGCTCCATTAGTAACGTTAAAATTTTGTAATACAGTAAAGCCTGTGCCATCGGTATTTATTTTGAAAATTGTTCCGCTATAACCCGCAGTGCCACCAACATGTGTCATCCCAAAAAGTGTACCGTCCGAGGTAAGTGTTAAAGAGCTTTCAGGAAATATTCCCTCCGCATATTGAAAACTATGTAGCACGGTATGGTTGGTGCCATCTGTTTTGATTTTAAAAATTGTTCCACCAGATGTGCTGCCTCCGGTGCGAGTCATACCATAAATCCATCCGTCTGGTCCCTGAATCAATGAGCCCTGTGGCGATGCACCATTTGTAAGGTTGAATTGATGAATCACGCCAAAATCACTTCCATCTGAATTGACACTCACGATAGTTCCATAACCCAATGATCCTCCGGAAGACATCACTGCGATCAGTCTCTTCAATGCAGTACGCTTACTCGCCACCGGATTATTCGTAGCCATGTATTGTATGACTGTGCTATCGGTATTGAATTCAAAAAATTTAAAAAAGTATTCAGTGTTTGCCTGAAGTGAGCTAACATTAAATAGACTATCAGTTCCGTTATAAGCTACTGATTCTCCATTGCCAAGATTACCTGAATAAATGTTATT
This sequence comes from Cyclobacteriaceae bacterium, assembly GCA_035493595.1. GTDB lineage: Bacteria > Bacteroidota > Bacteroidia > Cytophagales > Cyclobacteriaceae > DATCRE01. Next base: position 4,885 of record DATJHZ010000246.1, read on the forward strand.
GTTTTCGGGTAGAAAAGATGGTGCGCTACCGGCCTTCATAACAACTAATCTCCGTGAGCCGCTGCCTGGCTTGAATGAAACTGTCATTGAGGTTGAGATAACATTACTAAACGTTATGTTACTGGCTGCAACTGCAGGTGCCTGTATTGTTAATGGTGTTATCTTAAAGATTGTTCCATCATTTGATGAGCCACCTGAACTAGTCATTCCATACAGGTTGCCATCAGTTGCTTGAATTAATGAACCATAGGGATTTGATCCTGATGTATTATATAGATTAACGACAACAGCATACCCGGTTCCGTCAGCATTGATTTTAAAGATAGTTCCAGCATCATTTATACCACCGCTATAGGTCATTCCGCGTAATGATCCATCTGATAACTGAATTAATGACCCTTGAGGAGAAGCGCCGTCTGTAGTATTAAAGTTATGTAACACGGTATGTTGTGTTCCATCGGTCTTGATTTTAAAAACCGTTCCGGCATTAAATAGTCCGCCCTCGCTAGTCATTCCATACAACAACCCATCTTCTCCGAAAATTAAAGAGTCATTAGGTGCTTTTCCATTTGTGCCGTTAAAATTTTTTATGATTGTGAAACCGCTGCCATCTGTATTGATTTTAAAAATGATTCCGGAATTTGATAAACCTCCTCCACTAGTCATTCCATACAGTGTACCGTCAGCTCCTTGTGTTAAAGAACTATACAACGGAGTTGATCCGTTAGTAAAATTAAAGTTTTGTAAGATGGTGTGTCCGGTGCCATCAGTATTGATTTTAAAGATTGTTCCAACATAGCCTGAGCCACCGTGTTGTGTCATACCATATAACAATCCATCGGCTCCCTGGATCAATGAATTTAGTGGGAATCCTCCATTGGTGTCATGAAAATAAAACAGTGTTGTATACCCGCTTCCATCGGTATTGATTTTAAAGATTGTACCAGAAGCAATTGAACCGCCATTGGCGAATGCAATAGTCATTCCGTACAGATAGCCGTCTGTTCCCTGAATCAGTGTGCCATAAGGTATTTTCCCATCGTTTGGATCATTGCCAAAATTGTGGAGTATAGTGTGCCCGGTTCCATCAATATTAATTTTAAAGATTGTTCCCCAATAGCTCATCCCATCGCCGCGATTTGTCATTCCATACAAATGCCCATCAGTTCCTTGAAGCAGGGAACCATAAGGAGTTTTACCATTCCATCCGTCAAAATTAAAAATTGTTTGCTGGGCTGAAGCGGAAATCAGACAAAGCAAAACAAATAACAGTGTGAGTAAAGTGTAACTTTTTCCCATCCTTAACTTTCGGGTTTTAACCGGCAGTGTCAGAGTTAATGCTACAGCTAGCTTTTTAATAGAGGTCTTTTTCATAGAATTTACTTGGTTTAATTATTTGATGTTGAGTTTGGAGTGCTAACCTTGTTTGTAGATTCGACTCATTGAGGATTAAGAATAGTCAGTGAAAAGATTGTATTGAGATTGCTGTACAATAAATTCTTAGCGTCGCTCATAATGAACAAGGCAGATACCATCAAGGAGGATGGACAGGGATCTTTTTCATATTTTTCACGGCTTAGCTTTCCATTTGGAAATAAACCTGATGAAATTTACTTCACATATAAATAACAATCATTATTCTAAATCAAAAACATTTATCTTATTTTCGTAATACCCACCCAATATAGTAGTCGTCTTCTATAGCAAAGTTTATTAGGATTAACTCACGAGTAGTTTACTTAATGCATATTGCATAACTCTTCTTCAACTACTGGGGAATGTTGTGAGCGACTGGTAAGAGGTGTAACACTAAAAAACCTCAACGTCCCGGAGACCGGGTACGCTGAGGGGGCTTGAAATTTTTTAGAACACACAAAACTAAGTTGTGTGCAAGAATGAGAGAGGTGAATTAATTAGCCAACGAATATTTTATATTATTAAATTCCAAATGAAAATCCTGCTGTTAATGCAAGCGAATTGTTACTCACATTTCCACTAGCTTTAGTTAAGTCTGTAAGACCATGAGTATAGCGGGCATCAATAATAAAGTATGTCTCTCTGGCGATAAGAAAGTTAAAACCAGCCCCACCAGTAATACCTATGTCTCTGCGATTATAAACGTCTTTATAAGATTCTACTTTGCGATCATTTTGATTAGCTCCCATGAGAAATGCAAATGAAGGACCCGCGAAAACATTTGGACGAAAGAAACCTTTCTTCGTTAAGAAATATCGTGCAATAAGAGGAATTTCAATATAACGAAGTGTTTGATTGGTATTGCTTGACGAATAGGATGCGCCTTTCTGGTAGAAGAGAAATTTTGTAGTGAATGCAAAATTATTTACAACGCTATAGGTAACGAAAAGACCTGCTACGCCACCTGTCTTTGACTGATTTGCATTTGCATCCATACCATACTTAGATACACTAACACCAGCTTCAGGCCCGATACTCCACACTTTTTGCTGAGCCTGTGTATCGAAAGATATTACCGACACAAGAAGGCCCATTAGTGTAATTACTATAATATTTAGCTTTTTCATGATTGTATTTTTTATAGTCATGCTGCAAAAAGTACGCCTGCCACTGGAGGCACTGAATCAGTTGAAATGAGAAGATACGTGGTTATTTCTAAGACAGTTTGTGTACTATTCTCTACAAGTCTTCGCAGTATCAGCCCTCAATAGGAGAATTTACTTATTACTTGAATCAGATTATTGATAAGATGATGGATCTCTATAAAGAGATACAAGAAGTGATTGTCAGAGTTAACAAGAAAAAATTTAAGCTTACACTGAGCTTGTTATAGATTCAATTAAGTTGCTTAGCGTCTAGCCACTGGATATTACAATTGTGAAGCCCTTCCCAAATAACAGGTAACGCTATATTTGCTTTCGGATGAATATCATGAAAAAGGATAATGCCTCTTCGCCAAAGCAGCATTAGTGTTATAACTCTGTCGGCTACTTCATTTGAAGTAATCTTAGCATTCCAATCCTGAGAATCGATATTCCAGAGCATTACTCTGCTGTTATTCTCATTCAAGTAGGTAATCATTTTATCATTCCGTTGCCCGTATGGTGGTCTGAAGTATTTCGTCTTTTTATTTTCAGGAGCTACTGAATCAATGAGATGATTTGTAAATGATAAGGAGTATTTCCAATGCTCATCCCGGGGATGTTGTGTATGCACTTTGCCATGTGAGCCGATAACCATGGGTTTGTATATTGCATTCAATTTCTGCACAGACGTTGCTTTAAGTCTTGCATTAAACATATCTCCCAAAACAAAGAAGATACCATTGATATTATTTTTATTTAATGTTGATATCAGCTTATCGGTATTGCCACCAGCAACTGTAGGTCCATCGTCGAAGGTTAGCAGAAACTGTTTATCAGGATAATCAAACCCAATTATTTCGGAGGACTGCAGCGTTAAGATCTCACTGGTAACACGTGGAAATAACGCAGCGAGCCGCATTTGTTCATAGATATAACTATCATAAAATTCTGTTGCATTTGTAAACCATGCCTTTAGATTTTCAGGAATTTTATTTTCAAGCGTATTGGCGGTGTTCAATATCTGCTGCCAACTTTGTGGTTTGTGTATTTCTATAAAATCATGATTGGTTGTAGTATTGATAGCATTAAAGTTAGCCACTAAAACTTTCTTCACCTGTTCTTTCCAGTTTGTGATGGAGAGCGTGGAAATCTTTTCCAATCCCAGGTATTTTTTAATACTATCTTCAACAGTTATCCTTTCACTTGCCAGCAACACACGGGCAAACACCAGCATTTCCATTTTAGAAGCGAAGTCGAATTCAGCTGCAGAGTTTATTTTATAAGGCCACAAACTACGATTAATCTTCGCGATCTTTTTAGGGCCACCAGCGAATAGAGTAGGAGCAGACAGAATGCATACTCCTAAGAGCAATAAGATTTTCTTCAATTGGTTTATTTGTAATTGTGGAATATAAACATCGTCTTCTCTGGCTAAACCAGAGAAGACGATAATTTATTACCTGCCAAGTTTTTCATTCATGCGTTTGATAGCATTGTCATAGACTACATTCTGTTTGCGTTCTTTTGCTTTCGTATAATTTTGAAGAGCATCTTCCCACTGACCTTTGCTTTCATATATTCTGGCAATGTTATAATATGAGGCAGCTTGAGTAACATTCATTTGTGGTCCGTGTGCCAACGCTATGGCTTTACGGTCAGCCCACAGAGCTTCAGCTTCGCGATTTAATTTCCGGAATGAAAGCCCTAAGTTACTATAGGCTTGTCCGTTGTTAGGATCAAGTTCAATAGCTCGCTGATATAATTCAACAGAGCCCTCGAGGTTCCCAGCATGATAGGCAGTCTCACCTTGCCTGTTTACGTTGATGGATTCACGAACATCGTTTTGTGCGATAGCAGCTTCTCCAAATGTTTCACCATCGCCAAAATATTTCTGAAGTCTTGCACCTACAGCTTCAGGTGATGAGGCATCGGTAAATTTGTTTATGTCTGTAAAAGCACCATTCTCATCAATCATAAAAACAATCCAGAGATTGCCAGCCATGTTATTCTTTGGCACCAGGTAAGATTTGATCAGAGTGTTACCAATATAAACGAAGACTTTAGCATCACTCTGAAAAGAAAGGTTACGGTTTAACGCCGCATCTTTATCGGTATAATCATGTACGGCATAGAGATACTTTTTGCCATCAGTCTTTTTTTCAACGGTTATTGTTTCAGGTCCAAATCCATCGGTGTCATCTACATCAAGGTTGGCCATATAGCCCGTTTTATGATCGAAATAGATATGATTGTCTGGAAATGCCAAGTGAGAATCAACATCTAATGGATTTTTATTCCAGTGAAGAACAACGCGTAAACCATCTAGTGTTTTCATGGTTGGACTGATGGCATAAGTAAGACCTTTGCAGGGTCCTTTGGTAACTAATGTTGAGTATCCGTCTTTTTTAATGATAAGCGTAACAGAGGCATCATCAACACCACCAAATGGAGATGGGATTCTTATTTTTCCCTGGCTATCAGTCATGGCATTAACAGAGGCCTCACCGTTTTTCTGAAATATTACCTGGGCATTGGGCACTACCTCATCTTTAACAATAGCATTTAAAACTTGTATTTCTGTTTGTTGAGCCAATAAAGTTGACCCTAAAAGCATAAAGAGTGTAAGTAAATGTAGTTTTTTAATGAATAGAGTTGTCTTCATGATTATTGATTTTAAGCTTGTGTTTTATAAGTGGGTAATAATATAAAGATAGATTTTTTGCTTTAAAAGCCATTTCAAGGAGATTATTTTAGAAGCATCTCACGTCAGCGTCGTGGCGTGTTAATTCTCTATCATCCATTCTTCAAATAGTGTATTCTCAACCCGATAGAATTGTGGATAAAATTAACCATTCGTAATAATAAACCTCAAAAACGGCCTAATTCAGCAAGGCACGAATTTTACTGTTACCGATAGGAAGTCCTGTGCCATCGCCAAGAATTGTACACATTCTAAATATCAGCTCTATGAAAACATTTCTCTTAATCTTTCTTCTTTTTGCGTACGCTAACATATTTGCTCAGGTTGACACATCGTTTGTTTACAACACAAGTACATCGTACGGTACTTTAGATCTTCGCATAGCTAAATCGACTACCCGCTATTACTATCTTATGGAAAACAAAACGTTCAGTTTTCGAGAGAGTGCACCAGGAGTTAAAACAGATACATATAAAGACATGACTTCCTGGAACTCTACACCTTATACGCAGGGAAATCTGCGGGAGAAGAATGGCAGTGCCGATAATTTTGTTATGAATTACAGATTATTATTTCCTGTTACCTATCGCGAAACATATTCTCCAGGATATCCTATCATCGTGTTTATGCATGGTGCAGGTGAACGTGGAAATTGCTGGGACACCAAATGTTATCATGGTACACCTTCGTGGAATCCAGTAACGAATTCGCCAGCAGCGCCAACATCGCCTGATAGTTTATTATTAAACAACGACAACAATCTTACACAAGGTGGTGGTCCGCATATGGACGCACGCAACCTTGCGGGTTCACGTTTACCAAATGATCCCAGTATGCCAACACGTGGTTTTCCTGGATTTATATTATTCCCTCAAAACCTGAATGGATGGTCAGCCAATACTGTTCAAGACGCCATACGCATTGTACGACTGGTGGCTAAGAAATATAACATCGATGAAAACCGGATCTACATAGAAGGTCTTTCTGATGGTGCCGCCGGAGTATACGAAGCTATAAAGCGTGCACCCTGGTTATTCGCGGCAGCTTTACCGATGTCGCCTATTAGTGATGGTGGTATTACAACGCAGAATCAAGCAGCTAACGTAGCACATATTCCATTATGGATTTTTCAGGGTGCAAAAGACACCAGCCCAACTCCATCAAAGACAGAAGGGTATATAAAGAAATTTCGTGAAGCCGGTACTGAGGTTCGGTATACACTATATCCTAATCTTGCTCATGGAACCTGGAACACAGCCTTTAAAGAACCCGACTTTTTTCTATGGCTGTTGGGCAAGAATAAAAGTACACTTCATACATTTTCAGGATCGGCTGCGATATGTCTTACCAATGGTACAGGTGTAAAAATGGAAATGGCTCAGGGATTTTTAAAGTATGAATGGAGGAAAGACGGAGTAACTATTCCTGGTGCAACTACTGCGTCGTATACTGCCACTACTGTTGGTTTGTATAGTGCACGGTTTAGCAGGATTCTAAACCCAACAGAAGCACAATGGAATAGCTGGTCACCTAATGTAAGTGTAACACAACAAAATCCTGCTCAGGCTGTCATCAACCAGACAGGCACTGTTATCTTAAAAGATTTGAACAATGGAGCTAACGCCAAACTTAATGCAGTAGGAAACTATGCACATTACTATTGGTATAAAGATGGAGCACTTATAGATTTATCGGGCACAGTAGATGATACTGTGAAATATCCATTATTTAAACCAGGCCCCTGTACTACTACATGTACGGGAAGTGGTGCTTATACATTAATAACAGCTGGATATGATAACTGCCCGAGCCCGGTCTCTGCAGCTAAGTATGTAATCTTTAACAACCTCGCGCCAATTAACATTACGGCGCCTACAACTTTTACCGGATCTATTCTTTCGCCAACAAGTATCCAGTTAAACTGGGTTGATAACGCGACGAATGAAAATGGTTATGAAATCTGGAGCCGGAGAAAAATCGGAACGAGTTACACAGCATGGACAATGCGTACATTAACTATTGCCAATGCAACAACCTTTACTGATAATGGTCTTGAACCGTCATCCATCTATAACTACAAAATAAGAGGTGTAAATAATACCGGAAGATCAGATTACACGCCGCTCGCCTCAAATCAATATCTGGTGTTAACCACAACGGCAGACACTGTAGTTCCAACAGCACCAGCGAATTTGGTTGCTACTAACACAGGTATAAAAACGGTTACACTTACATGGCAACCTGCAACAGATAATACAGGAATACGGAGATACCAGATTTATTATGGATCACAAGTAAGCACCACTACTTCCAATCAAACAACGATTAAACTTACCGGACTCGATCTGAATACGACCTATACATTTACCGTGAAAGCAGAAGATCTTGGAGGCAACCTTAGCAGTGCCAGTAATTCTGCCAGTGCCAGTACATTTGTTACCGGACTCTATTATGAGCACAGCACCGGAGCATGGGGTAGCCTTGATCTTATTGACTGGTCAAATGCAGAATTTTCAGGCACAGTTCCTAATTTCACATTAACCCCAAGAACGCAGGAAGATTATTTCAATTTCAAATTTGAAGGATATCTCTACATCACAACTGGCGGTCTGTATCAATTCAGAACTATATCTGATGATGGAAGCCGCGTAGAGTTAGACAGTGTAGTGGTAGTAGATAATAACGGCGTACATGAAAGTAAAACTGTTACCGGTGCTATTCAAACATTAACGGCTGGACCAAAGGCTATCGTTGTTCGCTACTTTGAATTTACAGCAAGTCAAACACTCACTGTAAAATACAAAGGTCCTGATACTGGCAATTTATGGGTTACTATACCGAATAGTGTTTTACAAAGCGGAACAACACCTATGCCATCAGCAGTTACTAGCAATGTTACGACAGAAGCTGCAGTTATTAGTGTCTACCCTAATCCATCAAACACGCATTCAATCAATTTAAAGATTAATACACCTGAAGAATCGCAGGGCTATATTACATTAGTTGACCTGGCAGGTAAACCAGTTTATGAAGGCAGGTTTGAAGCTGCTCAACTTCGTGAAGGCATAAGGATCCAGATGCGTGAAGATTTAAAAGAAGGTATGTATATCATTCACCTGCATCAGAACAATATTTCACAACAGCGGAGAATTTCAATTCGAAACTAAGACTATTACAAATTTCTTATAACAATTTCCCTAACCCCGAAGACCAGTCCTCATAACGAGGCTGGTTTTTTTATGATGCAACGATCATGCTATTGGTATAGTGGAAAGTTTTAGTTTGATAAAATCACAATCTCGAAAGCTTATCCTCTTTTCTTCTATATTTTTTATATTTCCTTCTCGGTACCTTATCATTAAGCTCCGTCATTTTTTGGTAAGCATTCTTTAAGGAAACAGGGATATCATGTTGGTAGTTGAGCTTAAAATAAGAGAAACCGTTAAAAGGTATTTCGTTTACACTGTTGTGAATTTTTATTTGCTTGTCTGTGCCATCTTTAATAAAAAATGAAAGGAATGTATTCTTCCTTTCTTCCTTTAGTTTATTCAATTTTTTGTTCACAGTTTCATGACCAACGTAGTTATAGCACTTCTCCTGTAATGTGAACATCACGGTATCAGAAAGACCTTTGCTCAATGAGCGCACGAGTGCATGATCTTTTACAGACATATTTTCAACAGCCATTGAATCTTTTTCGCTAAACGATTTTTGATCTGTGTGATGTTGTTTTAAATAGTATTTCTTCTTGGTTTCATAAAACAGTATGTATTCTTTCTCCTTTTCTGAATATACCATCGGATAAACCGAGAGCGTTGCTTGTGGGGAGCTTTTAAGAAATTCAGAAACTGTTTTCAGAAAGGTTTCTTGTTTATCCAATAATTTATACTGATGCATCTCCCATGTAACATGAAGTGATTTTTCAATTTCATTTTCCAGATTTTTAACATCGAATCTATAGGGTGTTGTGGCGGGCTTTACAAAAATATTTTCAACAGCGTCCGTCAAAACATCGCGTAAGTGAAATTTCGGATTCTTCAGATTGCCAGTGATTGGAATTTTATAATCAATAACATTTCCTCTTTCACGAACAAACGACATGATCAATGGCATAGGTATCCATTTCATATCTTTGTTTCGTAACCGTCCTGATATTCGTGGATCAATTAAAATAAGATGATTATCACTTTTAATGCTACCATTTCTAACCAACCATGATCCATTAAGTTCAAGAATACCACGATCTAGAGGAAATGAAGTATAAGTGAGGAGATAGGGATTGAAAACTGTTGCAGGGATCTTCTCAAATTTATAACGCATATCAAAATCGCCACTATCTTTTGGGTTTATACTTAATTGTAAAGATCCAAGTCCATAAGGCTCAATGCCTGATTTAAAAAATACATGCACACGTTGATCATTTCTATTTATCGAATCGGCCATGATGGATAAAGGGTGCACGCCAATTGAAAATTTATTGCTTAATGAAAAATCGTTATAATGTAAATTGCCCTCTTTAATTTCCAGTCTCCTGATCTTGTAATCGCTCTGGAAAAAATTACGCGTAATGATCTTTACGTAACGTGCTATTTCAATAACAAGATTGAATCTTCCGGGTTGTTGAGTAACATCAGAAATATTTTTGCCGGCCTTTCCAAACAAAGTCTGGATGTTGTCTAACGAATCGTACTGTTCATATTTCAGATATGGATTATTGATCAGGATAGTATCTATTAAATATTTATGCTTATAAGGGCTTAGTTGATCCACAACCAATCTTAATTTTTTAAAAGCAGCATAATCGTCTGTAACTGTTTTTCCTAAATGAAAATCCCGAATGGTTAAACGACCTGTAGCATTGATACTGTCTTTTGAATTGAAATTGCCACGGGCCTTTATGTCTGCATCCATGTGTGCCGTAAACATACCGTAATTGATAAGCTCCCAGATATATTGACGGATGATTTCAAGATCCAGGTCATGTACGTTAACAGCAAACCGGTAATCATTGCTTTTTGTGTTGATTGTAAAAACACCTTTCATTTTACCAGTTCTGATACCGGCCAGAAAGGAAAACTTAGCTGAAATGGTATCGCCGGCATTAAGCTCTCCAACGGTTTCGAGCGTAACATTCTTGATAAAATAATTAATGGGTATTATTTTATCGATGTAGTGAAACTCTCCATTGATAATTTTCAATGAACTAACAGAGGCTCCCCATCCGGTTGATTTTGTTTCAGTGCTATCGGGAGTGAATTTCCTTATGATATCATCGATATTGAAAATGCTTTTATTTTGAACAACTCTTCCTTTTGGCTGGTCAAAAGTAAAATTGTTAATCTCGACGGTACGCGTAAATAATTTCATCATATTGATAGTAGCATGAACACTATTGACGGAAAGGAAAGTACTATCACCTTGTTCCTCGTACACAACAGGATTTTTTAGATAGACATATCCTGTTAATGGATTAGCATAAGCCCAATCCATTTTTAACTCCCTACCTATTAAATCTTTATCATACCGCTCCAGCATGTATTTTGCTATCGGTGAAATAAATAGTATCAGAATTATAAGTATTGCAATAATGGCACTTCCTGAGAGAAGAAAAATTTTCTTTAAGCGTTTTTTTGTCATGCAATGCCGGTTTGGAATCTATGAGTGCTAAATCCTTGTGGATATCAAGAGATGCCATAATTATGCCTAATCAATAACATTTGTATTAGCACCCATCAGGTGATGAAGAATTGTATGTGTGGATTTAGTTCTACAACAAGTAGGATACGGATAGATTCCCCACAGCTTGCTCAACTGAGAATTAATGACCCCATAATCTCATTTAAAAAGATTCATGGTTCATCATTTTGAGCGTATATCGTCGGCATAGTTTTTTCTTTACTATGAACTACGAAATAGATTAACAAATACCTCAACCAGAAATATTATGAATTATCTTCAAACAAGTACTGATGCCTCAGGCAAGCCTGTGAACATTCGCTATAATGATTATGGTGCTGGTAAACCTGTAATTTTAATTTCAGGATGGCCATTGAGTAAAGAGATGTGGGAATATCAGATAAATGATCTGGTTAATTCAGGGCATCGTGTTATTGCCTATGACAGACGTGGCTTTGGTCAGTCGTCTCAACCCTGGGATGGATATGATTACGATACGCTTACAGATGATCTGAAGTCATTAATCGATCAACTTAAACTGGAGGACATAACACTGATTGGTTTTTCAATGGGTGGTGGCGAAGTGGTTCGATATTTTAGCCGCCATGGTGGCAAAGGTGTTACCAAAGTTGTTTTAATTTCTTCCATAGCACCTTATATGTTGAAAACGGAAACCAATCCGGCAGGTGAGCCAAAGGAAGCATTTGATGATATGATAGAACAAATTACGCATGACCGAATTGGTTTTATGAATGAGTTTGTAAAGACCTTCTTTGGTATGAGTATGTTCAACAACCCGCTAAGCAGTTCTTTACTTGAATACTATCGGATGTTGTGTTCGATAGCATCGCCTCGTGCAACAACGGAATGTATAAAATCATTTTCAACAACAGATTTTACAGCTGAAATGGATTTGATTACTGTACCAACGTTGATCATACATGGAGCAGATGATAAAAATGTACCGCTCGATGCAACAAGTTATAAAGCCTCAAAACTTATTCCTGATAACAGCTTTATTATTTATGAAGGAGCTCCACACGGATTATTTTATACAGAAAGAAATAAGCTTAATGCAGATCTTTTGAAATTCCTGTCAAATGGAGGAAGGGCTTTATTCGCCAATGCGGAACATAAAGAGGAAGGTGCATATCTGGCAGAAAAGTGATTGACTATTTAAAGTTCACCCATAATCATACAGCTTCTGAAGTTCGTATAGAGAAAACGTAACATCCATTATACCGTTGGATGTTACATTTTCTTTTTTCCAACGGAAAAGGAGCGAGTAATATTAAAGCCAAAATGAATGCCACCATTTTTGAAACTATCTGTTGTTTCTGTTATTATCGTGCGGTCTATCATGCCAAGGCTATTGGTAAACACCATTTGAAAAACGTGCCCGCCTGTTTCTATATCAAAACCAAATCCTAACGCATTATAGTATGGCGTGTTTTCGTGGGGATTAATTCTGTAGAAATATTCAGCTGTTAATGTGAAGCTGCGGGTTAATTTGTAACGTCCTCCAAAACCAATGGCCATGTCATCATTGTTTTCATAAGAACCGCTTACACTATTACGATGAACAAAAACTGGTGTGACTTGTACAGAGATTCCAGATGATATTTTTCTGGCGATAAGTATTTCGCCAACATAGGCAAGCCGGTCAGTGAAGGCAACATCAGGATTATCAGAAGCTTTGGGTGAAGTCTTAATGGTACCTGAGCCAACAGCTGTAATCGTAAATGGAAAATTTCTTAGTCCCTTGCTTTGTCGTGCGATTTTATATTTTAGATATCCATCAAAAGTTTTGTCACTTGAACTTCTTCCCAGAGAAATTCCTAATCTGTCTGTGATGCCATATTCAAATCCCATTCTCATAACAGCTTCGTCCATTCCCCATAAGTTATAAGATCCTGAATTAAGTGCTCCGAAACGATGTTGGAAAATAACTTCAAGTTCGCCTTTTCCTCTTGTCTCCACAGATTGACCGTTAACGAGGCGAGATCCTTTGAATGTTTGACCGACATATTGAGTTTCCTTTTTTTCTTGTTCTTCCAGGTCTTTCATGAGATCGTCCTGAGCATACAAGTCTATTGGAAGGTTCAGGATTGTTGCAGTAACGATAAGAGCAATTAGATATGTGTATTTGTTTTTTGATGGTGCAGTCATGGTATGAAAATTATTCTAATGGTTTGTAAGTAAATGACGCAGTAATTTCTACTTGCTCTGCAATGTTTTGCCAGAGTAATCGTGGAATCGTGATTTTATAATCATCCAGTTTTACAATGAACTTAGCTTCAGCATTAATAACGTCATTTGTTTTTTCAAGCGTTCCTTTAACAGTGACGTGGTTTGTCTGTCCATGGAGAGTAAGCTTCCCTGTAACATTAACTATCTGAACTCCTGCTTTGGCTGGATCAAATCCTGTTATGGTACCCTGAAATTTAGCTCGGGGATATTTTTCAGACTCCATATATTTCTCATTGAAATGTTCTTTCATGAGTGATTTATCAAATTCAAATTGGGCTACAGGTATCGAGATAGCGATATCGCCATTGGCTAAATTGAAAATGCTCAAACTTTTCTCATTCCATGCGCTAATGTCTTCCATCTTTGTGGAAGAGAAGAAACTCACACGGTTTTTCTCTGACGTAAATTTTTGCGCCACACAAACACTGTAGCTAAGGATGATAATGAATGAAAGAATAAATTTCATCTTAGAAAAAATATGGTTAACAGGTTAATCTTATCAAGTGGCCTTATCATCTATTACTACTCTAATTATTTAATACTCCATCATTTATCCAACAAGTAATCAGATTGATTTGTGTTTGTGATAATGAGCCAGCTGAAGAATTAGAAGGAGGCATACTTCCACTCACTATCTCTGATTTTATTTTTGATGCGTTTGAATTGATACGCGCATAAGTTGTAAGGTTTGGACTCTTACTTCCATTATGACAACCTGAAATAGCGCATTTTGTTGTTATGATAGAGCTGATATCCGATGCAAAGCTTGGACCGTTACGAGTTATGACAGCACTGGTAGTTGTCGGACAATTACTGGAGTCTATTACAGAAATGGAATAGGTACCCGCGGCAAGACCTGTAAATGTATTGGACGATTGATAGGCATTGGAATTTATTTTATACTGATAAGGCGCTGTTCCTCCTGTGGTAGAAACAGTCAGTGTTCCATTAGCTGTTGGACATCCTGAATTTGCCGTAGTGCTTACACTTAATGTGAGTGTTGATTCTGCATTGTTCACGGAAGCTGTTTGACTTACTACGCACCCATTATAGTCTTTCGCAGAAAGAGTATAACTTCCAATTGCGAGATTGCTGAATACACTATCTGTTTGATAAGTGCCGCTATTAATACTGAAAGTATAACCTGAAACACCACCACTGGCAGAAACTGTTATACTGCCATCCGCAGCACTGCATGAACTTGCATCTGTTGTAGCTGCAACTTTCAAAGACAGATCATCACTTTTACAAACACTTGATTGAATTTCTGAGTCATGGTATACACATGCAGAAAAGAGCACAGCAGTACTGGCGGAGATGACTTTACTATGCAGGGTCATTATTGAATTAATTATTCTGTGATTCATGTTAACGTGATATTAATTAGCACATCAACGCAAAGACATCTTTTATTGTATAAGTTCTTTATCATTATTCGGGATGAAAAAATGCACATTCGCCGAAATAAAAAATTGGTCTACTGAAAATTATGATTGACCTATGTTTATGATTTATACTCTGAAATGAAAATTATTTCAGTTTATATTGTATTGAAATCAATCAGCAAGGAAATGATTTGATCTCAGAGATGATAAAAAGCTTTGAGATATCGGCGAATCAGTTTTTTGTGTAGGTTAAAAATATTTTGATCTCTTTATCTGACTTCGTAGTGTTACCAATAGTGATATAAGAGAATTGATTGTTGAGAGTGTTAATGGTTTGTGTTTTTCATCTTAAAATTTAAAAAAATGTATACAACTATTTTGTTTTTGCAGGGAATAGGTTTCCAGGAAATACTGTTGATCGGAGTATTTATATTGATTTTCTTCGGAGCCAAGCGAATTCCAGAATTTATGAAAAGTATTGGAAAAGGTGTTCGCGAGTATAAGGATGTGATGAGTGATGTGAACAACGAAGTACAAGGTGTTAAGAAAGAAATTCCAAAGATTGATTAACACCAGCTATTGATTATTAAGGCATCTCTGAAGTATTTGAGTTTTCTCCCGGTTGGGTATAAAGTGAGAGGAGAGAAGCTAGAAGAATTTGGAGGTGTCCTTAATTAATCATCATCTTCCCCGAGTCCCTTAAACTCTGCCTGATCCAGATTAACTCTTACTTCTTTCAGAATATCATCCAGTTCATTGGCCGATTGATTAAGATGCTTTAGCAACTCCTGGCCATTTTTATTCAGCTCTGCTTCATGCCCAATTAAATTTACCAGCCCTAAAATTCGAGCGAGCGGGCTTCTTACTTTATGCGCATTGATAAACGCATGATGAATGATCCGTTTGTTTTGATCTATAATGGTCTGTGTTCTGTGCTCAACAAGAGCATTTAAGTTTTCATTAATTTGCTTGAGCTCTTCACCTGACGCCAGAAGTTCTTCTTCTGATGTTCTTAATTCTTCATTCGTGGCTTGAATTTCTTTGTTGACTTCGGTCAGCTCCTGGTTGAGTTTGTTTGCCTTATCGGCACTTAATTGTAATTCTGTTTTTAAGGCCATCAACGTTTTAAGGTTCAGGGCATCCTGCACAGTTCGCTTTCGAATGCTATAACTCCAGATGCCGGATACAAGACAAACGCATGATGCCAAAGCACCATGGAACAGAAACGTTGTCAGATCCATGTAGTTTAGTCGTGTAAAATATATTTCCTTGTAGCCAATGTATTGCAAATAGGCAAACGTACCGTGATGTATCACAACAATAACAATCAGCGGAACTTGTAATCGCCAGTTTTGATAAATGATAAGTATGGTAGAACAGATAAATACCCAGAAATGCATTTCGGCCATGCCATGCATCTGATAAATGTATTGTGCAGCAAACACGGCATAAATACCACTAAGGACGAATTGATACAGATTGGATTTTGGTAATAATTTTTTGGTGATGTAATAAGCAAACAGGCATAATCCACCAACACCAAAAGCAATTAACCACGTATCATAAAAGAGAGCGATTAATATTCCGAATACAAACATTAATGCCAGCGAGCCCTCCGTTAACCTATTGGCTTTGGTGTATATTCCTTTGTAAAGAGCATCAAAGTCATGATCACTTAAAGCATAATGAGGAGATGCACCAGTCTTCATAAATTTCCAATTGTATTTTCTTTTTGAGGAATGCTGCATCCATACGAATGGGTAGCAAGTTCATTGAAGTGTGGTGGTTTTCTAAAACTGATCAGGGAGTCTAACGCCATTTGAACAAAATTGCTGTTTTGATCAGTGCAGTATCTTGATCTGTTATAATTTCCTCTAAAGTATAGTTGGTTGGTGGATTGGATAAGGGCTGCCTGTGGAGTAGAGTATACGCCACAAGCCTTTGCCAATGTTTCGGAGGCATCAACTACAATGGTTATATCTTTGTCTATTAACTTCTCAGCACCAGCAACTTTTTCCTGGCTGGTAACAACTACAAAAAAATCTACTTTATCGGAATAACTTTTTTGTAAAGATTGAAAGTGTTTGATATTGAACCTCGAACAAGGGCAGTCAGGATTGAAAAAATGAAATAGTTTTGGTTTGGAATATTGCTGTGGAATTAGAATTGAATCATATTTTATTACATCACCGGGCAAAACAACCCTGTAATCCTGGGGTATGGGTGTAGGCAGCAAGTATTGTATCTCCTGGTACCAGAATAGTCCCACAATGGCCGAAAGCACACCCACCAGAATAAAAATCACAACAGCAACTCTCACAAAATCCTTTTAACAACCTGACTATAGACGAATAGCAATTGACCATTGCTTAACCAACATACAAAGTTAATATAATCAAACAAAATCATTAAGACCAGAAATCTTAATGTAAGGTACTTATCTTACATAGGCGGTTTACGGCCACACTTCAGTTGATTTCATTGGATTTTACGTGGCATTTGAATGTTTTGGGGCTACGTTAATTCGTTTATTGGATATCTTTACCTTTAAAGAATAGAACGGACTGATGGAAGACATATATATACGTTGTCCTAAATGTAAATGGGAGCCTGACGGAAAACCTTATTGGCATTGCACGTGTGGTCATGAGTGGGATACTTTCTCAACGGCAGGTCGCTGCCCTAATTGTCATAAGGTGTGGCAGGATACCCAATGCATACTACACGCCGGTGGTTGCACAGCGTGGAGCCCTCACCTGGATTGGTATGAAGGGTTGGATGATATCATTGAAAAATTGAAGGAAGAAATTAAACAAGGATGGCTCGTAGAGCATGAACAATAGCTACCGACTAATGACTACTGAACCGATAGCTAATAATAATTGAAAATTGGACACACTAACCCATATAGCGCTAGGTGCTTGCATCGGAGAGATTCTCGCTTCAAAAAAACTTGGGAAAAAGGCACTGGTGTTGGGTGCTATCGCGCAAAATATTCCCGATGTTGATATTGTTTGTTCTTTTTGGATGAGTCCTGCACATGATGTGCTAGCTCATCGCGGATTTACACATTCCTTTTTGTTTGCAGCATTAGCATCAGCATTACTTGCCTGGCTCGCACAGCGATGGTGGAGTGATAAAAGCAATACATCTTTTAAGTTCTGGTTTACGTTTTTTGTTGTTCAAATAATTGTTCATGTTGTTCTCGACGCATTTAATGCTTATGGAACAGGTTGGTTTATTCCGTTTAGTCCTTATCGTGTTTCGTTTCAGGCGCTCTATGTTGTAGATCTGTTTTACTCGGTGCCTATGGCCATTCTGGGTTTTTTCTTATTTGCATTGCATATAAAAAATACGTCACGAATGCATCTTGCCTATGGTGGTATTATTATTAGTACATTATATCTCGGTTATGGTGTCATTAATAAACTACAAGTCAATTCTGATGTTAAGGCTATCCTGACTAATCAGCATATTCACTACAATCAATATTTTTCAACACCAACACCGCTCAACAATCTGTTATGGTTTGTTGTGGCATCTAACGACTCAGGCAATTTTGTGGGCTACCGTTCGGTATTTGATAACAGTGATGAAATGAAGTTTAAATTTTTTCCACGGAAAGATTCACTTTTAACAGAGCTTGCTGACAAGGATGAAGTGAATACGCTCAAACAATTTTCGCAAGGCTATTATACTGCAGAGAAAAAAGGTGATACACTTATTTTTAACGACTTACGCTTTGGTCAGGTAACTGGAGGGTGGAGAGATCCTGATGTGGGTTTTGCATTCCATTTTTATCTGCATCCCCCTGAACTTGATAATAACCTTGTGGTGCAACGCGGAAGATTTGCAAATTGGGATAAGAAAACAATTCATTCTTTTCTCGAACGAATTAAAGGTGTTAAATAGCAAATCAAGCTTTTCTCTGTTTGAAGTTGAAGAAGAAAATAAAATACATAAACCTGAAAACTCCATAGGCGAAACGTTGCACCAGTCTGGTCCAGATATAGGTCTTACGATTAATAGTTTCCTGTGTGATTAATTCACAATCTTGCTGAATGATTCTTTCAAGTGCCTGATCAACATTATGGGCAAATGCAGGATTGTGAATATCAAGGTTTAACTCTATGCTACCATAGGCACTTAATGTATTGAAGTTATATGAACCTACAGTAACCCAATGATTGTCGTAGGTTGATATTTTTCCATGCAGCACTTTCTGACGATATTCATAAATCTCTATATTTCGCTTCAACAACCAAGGATAAAAGAAACGCTCTGCCTGCTTGGCCAATACAATGTCAGAAATCTTGGTAAGGATGATTCGTATTTTAACTCCACGCTTTGCAGCCAGGCTCATTCTTTTTCTGAATGAGCGACCTGGTAAGAAATAACTTGACATGATAGTGATTTGAGTTTCCGCGTGATCAAACATCTCAAGATAACTTCTGGAGATTTGATTTTTATTCCGAAGCCAATCGTTAATCCGAATCCTGATGAAGCAATCACTGCTTTCCGTGAAAGGTTTACGTGATGAAGGAATTTTAAATTTTCGCATTCTTCCTGACCATACCTGGAGACAGCGATTGTGTAAGCCTGCTGATGTTTCACCTTTTACATAAACTGCCCAATCGAGCCATGCAGGTTCATTGGGCATATCATTATAGCGATCGCTGATGTTTAGTCCACCTACCAGGCTATGCAACTCATCAGCTACAAATATTTTATGATGCATTCTTCGTCCAACATAAAACTTACGACTTTTGAAAAGAGGCTCGAACCAACGAAAATGTACACCTGCACTTTTGAGGGAATCAATGATGGATGAATCTAATGAACGAGAAGCGTATCCATCAAGCACCAGGAATACATTTACCTTACGTTGAGCAGCACGGATGAGCGCCTGCGTTACCCGTAGACCTGTTTCATCTCCATCGTAAATGTAAAATTGTAAGTGAATTGTTTGTTGAGCTTCGTCAATTAGCCTTTCAAGAAGTTCGAAAAAGGAGCGGCCGCCTCTTATTAATTGAATAATGTTGTTGGGAACGTACTCGGCAGCATTAAATGGTTTTTTGTTCATACAGGGCTGAATACGTTTAAAGCGAATTTAATACTATGCAGATAACGATCCTACTGCCACTTTATATCAGTTCCTTTTTAACAAACACCACCTGATCCTTTAAATATTGCATCCATTAAACATCAAGCTGGCACACTTATTTATGCTATACACAGGAGAGCTACTTTTTGTGTTACAATCTAAACTGTTTATTATAATTATCTCTCTAGCTGTTGCTTCTTTTGCTTCAAGTGGGGAATTATATGCTCAGGAAAATGTACTTCTTCATCCCAAAAAGTTTTATAAGAAGTTTTTTCCAGGGCTTAGGGTAAAAAGAAATCCACCAGATTCACTCTATGTAAAATCGTATCCCAATTATTTGTCAGTCGGCGTACATGTTCTATTGCCAGCTGTAGATCTGAATGTGAGTTCGCGGAGTAATAAGGCAATGAGTTCTGAACATACTTCAAAACTCAGAACCAATCAGGCAGATATTATAGGCTTATCTGTAAGTTACCGGTTTGTTACCGCTGGTTTTGCATTTCTGATCAAACCAGGGATACAGAATAACTACAATTATGCACCGAGCCACTATCGAACTGCTACTATAAAATATAATAGTGCAGCGTACTCTCTTCAATTTAAATATATCCGATGGCGAGGCTTCACCGATATAAATACCGCGAATAGTATTTCTTACGATAAATATGTTAAAAGACCGAATATGGTCGATAAGGAGTTTCAGTTTGAAGGGATATATAATTTTGGATGGAAAAAATATTCCTATCTCGCACCCATTACTTTTTCGCAACGCCAAGTAAAAAGTCATGCAGGTATACTTTTAAAAGCTGGTGTGTACTACAATCAGCTGTCGGATGATTCAATATTAGTGACACGTCAGCAGCAACCTTATTTTGACGAGTTCGATAATGTAAAAGCAATACGAACATTATCAATTAAACTGGCTCCGGGTGTTGGCGGTAATTTGGTTTTTTTGAGAAGCATTTATTTTTCTGTTGCAGCCTTTGCATCAGCAGATCTTTACTTTTACAGTTATCTTAAGAACCCTGATGAGACGACAACTAACCGGCGTGCTATTGTTTATGTGCTGGATGGTAAGACAAGTATGGGCTATCAGTCCAAGCGTGTTTATGCCGGCTTACGGTTTGAAGTTGAAAACAGAAAAGCAGCACTTCATAGCATTAAGATGAATACGCTCTATAGTTATATAGGCATTGAACTAGGATATCGCTTCATTGCACCTCATATAGTTAAAAAAGTATATAAGGATACAATGCCTCCAGGTATGTAGATGGTTTAATATTTCGCGTAAGCAAATTATTTATTGACGATTTACTGTAATGATCAGGTTAGTCCATCTACCTATAAGCATTACTTAAATTCAGGCTACCTATGAAAAATCTTTCACGGCGCTCATTTTTACACAAGGTGGGTATGGGTACAGCTGCGGCTGTTACTATACCATCGTTTATAAATCACGCTCAGGCAAATACTAATTTGTATGAGGGCAAGAAGTTAAACATAGCGTTGTGCGGTCTTGGCCGTTATGCAGGTTATGTTGCAGAAGGTCTTGCTTCTGATTCCAAATATTGTCGGCTCGCTGGTATTATAACGGGCACGCCAGCCAAAGCAGAAGACTGGAAAAAGCGATATGCCATTCCACAGGCAAATATTTATAATTATCAGAACTTCGATGAGATTGCAAAGAATAAAGATATTGATCTTGTATATGTAATCCTGCCAAACTCAATGCATAAAGAATTTACTATTCGTGCAGCAAAAGCAGGTAAACATGTTATCGTTGAAAAACCTATGGCACTTACTCCAGGCGATTGCCAGGAGATGATTGATGTCTGCAACAAAGCAGGCGTGCAATTAGCCGTTGGCTATCGTTTACATTTTGAACCTTATCATATCGAATTAAAAAGACTTGGACAGGAAAAAGTTTTTGGACAGGTTTGGATAATAGAAGCATCGCTTGGTTATAAAAGCGGAGATCCTTCTGAATGGCGATTGAAGAAAGCCATGTCGGGCGGCGGACCGTTAATGAATCTTGGCGTTTATTGTGTTCAAAGTGGCCGGTATGTAACAGGAGAGGAGCCTATTTCTGTAACAGCACAGTTCGGTCCTGTAACAAATAAAGAATTGTTTTCAGAAGTAGAAGAGTCGATCACCTGGCAGTTAGATTTTCCAAGTGGTACGGTTTGTACATCCTCAAGTACTTATGCGTGTAGCATAGATCGTTTTTTTGCTGGAGCAGATGATGGTTTTTTTGAACTTAGTCCTGCTATTAGTTATGGTCCATTTAAAGGAAGAACAACCAACGGTGAGTTAAATTTTCCAACGATAAATCAACAAGCTACACAGTGTGACGAGATTGCAAAGGTGTTATTGGATAATAAAAAGTTACCCAGTCACATTGCAGGTGAAGAAGGATTTAAAGACATGAAAATACTTCAAGCCATTTATGAAGCTGCCAGAACTGGTAAGAAGGTTATGATTTAGAGTAAGGACTCTAAACGCTTATGAAATGTTATGCATAAAAAAAAACTGCTCGCATGAACAGTCTTTTTGAATTTAACCTGTTAGTATGATAATGCTTTCACTCAACGTTTCGTTTTTGTAATAGATAGACAATTCCGACCTGAAGTGATATTGAGCTGAATGCATTTGATTCCCGTATTGCCTGTCTTGGTTTATTAATATCCGTTGAAGCTGAATTATCAACAGTAATTTCTTTTTTGTAGACTGTTTTCTTGTAATAAGTCTGCATGGCCGCCAGGTTGTCTGTTCCATTACTAATAGATTCAGTTAATGTATATTCCTTGGTGTAGACAGTCATGCTGATCACACTTACTTCTGTGAAGAGGTCTATTTTATTACCGAGCGTCCATTTCATTCCGAGTGCTCCCTGAAAACCAACGGAGAGATTGTTTTTGAGTTCTCCTTTTGTAGAGCTGGTGCTTGTGCCATCTAAATCATAATAATGTGAGGACTCTTCTTTTATTTTAGGAGCTCCTAAAATAAAGCCAAATCTTCCATAAGGAAGTTTTGGGCCTGGCGTAATAATAAATGATGGATTGATATAGATCGCCTTACAGGAAACAGAGGACTTATCCCATTGCGAGCCAGTTAGGTTATCGCTTTTGTAATTATAAACATCATAGATTTTATAAGTCTTACCAGTCACGTATTGCGCAGTTATCTCAGCGCCGAGATACTTGCTAAACATAAAACCGACACCAATATTGCCATTTGCTCCGGCAATGAATGAAGCCGATGTATTCTTCGTAGTCTCAATGTTAGTGTTATTATTTCCGGTCTGATCCTGATTTCTGGTCTGCTGTTGACCAATGATAGAAGTGGCGATTGGCAATCCATATCCCCCTCCAATTTTAAAATATATACCCTGTGCAAAGGATACATTTGTCAGAGCAATAAGCAGTAAGCTTAGCGTAGTATACTTTTTCATATTTTGATGGGTTTTGTTCCTTTGAAATTACCGATTAATTAAGTCACATAACATCCCCTTTTTCAGGGAGTTTGTCATTAAGCAGTGTGAATGGAGGCTTTTACTTTGGAGGATTTAGATCGAGGTAATCTGAGAAGAGACGTGATAGGGCAGAGGTGCTTCCTGGAAGGATTGGACTCAGCTATTTAAGCAAGCCTATGGTAGAAATCGGGTATTCTTTTTCTTAAAGAGGCATAAAAATCAGTTGATCAATTAAATTATGTGCAAAAAATTAACGTCCTTTTTGTAATCCACGCATACTTTACTATTATTGCCTTCGAAATTAAAATTCACAATGGGAAAAGGCGATAAGAAAACCAAAAAAGGAAAAATCTGGAGAGATTCTTACGGTAACTCTAGAAACAAGAAGCTTATCAAAGCTCAATTGAAGAGAGTAGCTTCTAAAAAAACAGCTGAAGTAACAGGCGAAGCAAAGCCAAAAAAAGCCGCTAAAAAGGCATAATTCAATAAATGAAAAATCTTAATTGCATAGCAGCCTGGTGGTGGCACAGATCGAAACACGATGTGTGAACAGCCTTGCTATGACTTAATTATAAGCCCGAAGGCCTGCTGTTCACAGCAGGCCTTCGTTGTTTTATAGCCTTATAATCAATATTTGAAAGTTGAAATAACCCATACAATGAACTACAAACTCATTACACAATCCCGAAAACTCCTGGCCGACACCCTAACGCCAGTAAATATCTATCTCAAGCTTCGCGATGTCTTTGCCGGTAGTATTCTGCTTGAAAGCTCAGACTACCATGGTCATGAAAACAGCTTGTCTTTTATATGCTGCGAACCCATCGCTTCTTTTCAGATTGATAATAACCAGGTTGAAATTATTTACCCTGATAATACAATGAAGAAGGAGACCATCACGCAGGTAGGTCAGGCTACTGCATTGCTGGAGAACTTCCGCAATTCATTTACAATCGATAAGTCAATCGCTACCAAGTTTCCAAACTGCGGATTGTTTGGATACATAGCTTATGATGCGGTTCGCTACTTTGAAGATGTTACTATTACAGAAACGGAGAAACGTATTCCTGATATTCTCTATAAACTGTATCGCTATGTTATTGTTGTCGATCACTTCTCCAACGAACTAAGTCTGTTCGAACATTTGCCTGAGGGCTCATCGTTAGAATCAGGACTTGAAAAGGTTGAGAAAATCATTTTCAGTAACAAGTTCTCGACCTACAACTTTACACTAACGGATGCTGAAACATCAAATGTTAAGGATGAGGAGTTTCTAAAGATCATTGAGAAAGGGAAGGAGCATTGCTATCGCGGAGATGTATTTCAGATTGTTTTATCAAGAAGATTCTCTTGCGGATTTAAAGGTGACGAATTTAATGTATACCGCTCTCTCCGCTCTATCAATCCATCGCCATATCTATTCTATTTTGACTATGGAAATTTTAAGCTCATGGGTTCTTCACCAGAAGCACAACTCCAGATCAAATCAGGCAAAGCTCATATTTATCCAATAGCAGGAACATTCAAACGTTCAGGTAATGATCAGGAAGATACTGTGATTGCCAACAGACTCGCTGCTGACGAAAAAGAAAATGCAGAGCACGTAATGCTGGTTGATCTTGCACGCAATGACATGAGCCGAAATGCTAACCATGTTACCGTTGAAGTGTTTAAAGAAATCCAATTCTATTCACACGTTATTCACCTGGTATCAAAAGTAACGGGCACACTCACATCAGATTCTTCAGTTATTAAGATGGCAGCCGATACCTTTCCTGCAGGAACATTATCAGGTGCACCGAAGCACATGGCCATGACGTTGATCAATAAATATGAAAATGTAAATCGCAGTTTCTATGGCGGCGCTATTGGCTTCCTGGGCTTTGATGGTTCATTCAATCATGCCATTATGATCCGCACATTTCTGAGTCATGATAACAAACTTATTTTCCAGGCCGGTGCAGGTGTGGTTTCAAAATCCAGTGCTGAAAGCGAATTGCAGGAAGTAAATAACAAACTGGCTGCATTGCGCAAAGCAGTGGTCATGGCTGAAAAGATTTAATAACGAATAACTTTAATCAACAAGCATCTAATGAAAATTCTGGTTCTCGATAATTACGATTCTTTTACATACAACCTTGTACATATAATCCGTGGCTTAGGCTATCCGCTTGATATTTATCGCAATGATAAAATTGCACTGGAAGACGTGAAGAAATATGATAAGATATTACTATCACCTGGCCCAGGTATTCCTGATGAAGCAGGTATCATGAAACAGTTGGTTAAAGAATATGGTCCCACCAAAAGCATCATTGGTATTTGTCTTGGTCATCAGGGTATCGGTGAGGTGTATGGAGCCAAACTTTATAATATTCCAAAAGTGTTGCACGGTGTAACCTCGATAGCAACAGTAACAGACGAGAGCGAATTACTCTTTAAGGGAGTGTCTAAAGAATTTCAGGCTACACATTACCATTCATGGGCAGTGGTAGCGGAGAGCTTTACACCTGAGATAAAAATTACAGCTGTTAACAATGAAGGTCTTGTAATGGCACTCAGCCACGTAAAGTATGATGTTCGTGGAGTGCAGTTCCATCCCGAGTCAGTGATGACCCCTGAAGGACCAAAGATGATTGAGAACTGGCTAAAGAATTAGTATTAAGTTTATTTATAAGTCGGTAGCTATAGCTCGCAGCTCATAACTCAAGACTCAAAGCTTTTTAAAAACACATACTGATGAAACAGATATTAAATGAATTAATTGATCATCGTTCGTTATCAAAAGAAACGGCCAAGCGCGTTTTGGTTGATCTGACGTCTTCTAAATTCAACATGAGCCAGATGACAGCCTTCATGACTGTCTACATGATGCGTAGTGTAACTGTGGATGAGCTTCAGGGTTTCAGAGATGCCATGTTGGAGTTATGTCTTCCTGTAAAGTTTGATGCTCCTGTGATGGATGTCTGTGGTACTGGTGGCGATGGCAAAAACACATTCAACATGTCGACACTGTCATCATTTGTAGTGGCGGCTGCGGGACAGCCCGTAGCAAAGCATGGTAACTATGGTGTGTCATCAGCTTGCGGATCATCTAATGTGCTGGAGTATTTCGGATATAAATTCACCAATGATATTGATGAATTAAAGCGAAGTATTGATCGTGCCAATATCTGTTTTATGCACGCGCCTCTTTTTCATCCAGCAATGAAGAATGTAGCGCCCATCAGAAAAGAACTTGGAGTTAAAACGTTCTTCAACATGCTCGGCCCAATGGTGAATCCCGCATTTCCAAAACGACAACTTGTTGGTGTGTTTAGCCTTGAGTTAGCCAGACAATATGGATACTTATATCAAAATTCAGATAAAGACTTTGTGATCCTTCATTCACTGGATGGTTATGATGAAGTATCACTAACAGGAGCGTTCAAATATTTTTATAATGGTGGTGAACGAATAACAACGCCACAAGAACTTGGCTTGACCCAACTGAAGAGCGAAGACATTAAAGGAGGTGAAACAGTTGAATCATCTGCTGCAATCTTCCTGAAGGTATTAGAAGGTAAAGGCACACCACAACAAAACTCAGCCATTATTGCCAACGCAGGTATGGCTCTATTTGCAGCCAATCAAAAAGAAGGTGTTAAAGCTGCACTTGCTAAGGCAGAAGAAGCGTTGATATCCGGTAAGGCACTGGCATCATTCAAAAAATTAATCAATTGAAGTAAATCATCTATATGAATATTCTTGATCAGATAATAGAGCACAAGCGCAAAGAAGTAGAAGAACGCAAGAGTCTTTATCCTGTGAAGTTACTGGAGCAAAGTATTTTCTTTGGATCGCAAACTGTGTCATTGAAAAAATATATCCAACGAGAAGATAAGTCGGGTATCATTTCAGAATTTAAACGAAAATCTCCTTCCAAGGGAGTTATCAATGCATACGCATCGGTTGAACGTACTTCTATTGGTTACATGCAGGCCGGAGCTTCAGCATTGTCGATTCTTACTGATAAGCAATTCTTTGGTGGAAGTAGTGAAGATCTGATGACAGCCCGCAAGTATAATTTCTGTCCCATCTTACGCAAAGACTTTACCATCGACGAGTATCAGATCATTGAAGCAAAATCGATCGGAGCTGATGCTATATTATTAATTGCTGCAGCCCTCGAACCAAAACGCCTGAAAGAGCTTGGAGCATTTGCAAAATCATTCGGCCTCGAGGTGTTACTCGAAGTTCATGACAAAGAAGAACTGGATGCTAACCTGAACGCTGGCGCCGACCTGATTGGTGTAAACAACAGAAGCCTTAAAACATTTGAAGTAAGCATTGACGTATCAAAGCAACTTGCTCCACTTATTCCGAAGGAAGCCGTTAAAGTTTCTGAGAGCGGTATCTCATCACCTGAGACCATCATTGAATTGATGAAGTTTGGTTATGAAGGATTTTTAATGGGAGAAAACTTTATGAAACACAGTCAGCCCGAGAAGGAAGCGAAGGAATTTATAGAAAAGCTAAATACACTGAAGAAATAGCTTCGAGTTGTGAGCTTTGAGTTTCGAGTACATGCTCGTAGCTCGTAACTCAAAGCTCGTAGCACTAAGAAAAGATATAAATGATTAAACCAACTAGAATAAGGCTCAAAGTCTGCGGAATGCGTGATGCAGAAAACATTATGCAGGTAGCTTCGTGCCAACCTGACTACATGGGCTTTATCTTTTATGAGAAGTCACCACGATTTGTGGGTACAAGTTTTCAGGTACCAGATGCTTTCCCATCATCTATAAAAAGGGTAGGAGTGTTCGTGAATGAAGAACCACAGACTGTTCTCAAACACGTTAAAAACCTGAAGCTTGATTACGTTCAATTACACGGAAATGAAAACCAGGAACAATGCAAACAATTCAAAGACGCCGGTATTGGCGTGATTAAAGTATTCTCGGTGGATGATGCTTTTAACTTCACCACAACAGAGTCATACAAAAGCTGTGCTGATTTCTTTCTCTTCGATACCAAGGGAAAATACCATGGCGGAAATGCCATCACCTTCGATTGGTCTATTCTGAAAAATTACGATCAGGAAATTCCATTCTTTCTAAGCGGTGGAATTAATCCCGAAAATGTTTCAGGTATAACAGAACTGAAAGGAATGAACATACATGCACTTGATATTAACAGTGGTGTTGAGATTACACCCGGAGTTAAAGACGTGCACAAGATTAAATTGATCAATGATATTGTAAAAACACTATAAAACAAACACATCACTATGAAGTATTCAGTCGATGAGCGTGGATATTACGGACAATTTGGAGGAGCCTACATTCCAGAGATGCTCTACCCGAATGTTGAAGAGCTGCGAAATAATTATCTATCCATTATTTCAGATCCAGGCTTTCAACATGATTTCAATAAACTATTAAAAGATTACGTTGGCAGACCAACGCCACTTTACTTTGCTAAACGTCTATCTGAAAAATATAAAACAAAAATCTATCTCAAACGTGAAGACCTTTGTCATACAGGCGCGCATAAAGTAAATAACACCATTGGGCAGATTCTGTTAGCGCGTAAACTTGGCAAAACTAAAATTATAGCAGAGACCGGTGCCGGTCAGCACGGTGTTGCTACAGCTACAGTTTGTGCGTTGATGGGTATGGAGTGTACCGTGTTCATGGGTAAGATCGACATGGAACGTCAGAAGCCCAACGTGGAACGTATGCGTATCCTGGGCGCTAAAGTAGTGCCAGCATTGAGCGGAAGCATGACATTGAAAGACGCAACCAACGAAGCTATTCGTCACTGGATCAATAATCCAACGGATACCCACTATATCATCGGCTCTGTTATCGGGCCACATCCTTATCCTGATATGGTAGCACGCTTTCAATCCGTTATCAGCGCAGAGATCAAGAAACAATTACAAGAAGAAATTGGAAATCCTTTTCCTGATTATGTGTTTGCTTGCGTAGGTGGTGGCAGCAATGCCGCCGGTGCTTTCTATCATTTTCTTGATGACGAACATGTAAACCTTGTAGGTGTTGAAGCTGCAGGTAAAGGAGTTAATTCAGGTGAGTCTGCTGCCACTACGGTATTAGGCAAAGTAGGTGTGCTTCATGGAAGCAAGATGTTATTGATGCAAACTGAAGACGGTCAGGTTGTAGAGCCGCATTCTATTTCGGCAGGATTAGATTATCCTGGCATCGGACCAATCCATGCTAACTTGTTTGAAGTTGGTCGTGCGAAATTTGTAAGCGCCACCGATGATGAATCAATGGCAGCGGGTATTGAGCTAGGTCGCCTCGAAGGAATTATTCCTGCCATAGAATCTGCACATGCACTGGCAGCGTTGAATCAGTTTGAATTTGATCAGGATGATGTGATAGTAGTTAACCTGTCAGGACGTGGTGATAAAGATTTGGAGACATACATACGATGGGGTAAGTATTAGGGACTCACCTTAAATCCCTCTCGAAGGAGAGGGATTTAAGCCCTTCTCCTTTGGAGAAGGGTTTGGGATGAGGCCGGCTTTCACAATCACTTTAACAACATTCAATCATGCAAAATAGAATTACAGAATTATTTAACAAGAAGAAGCAAGGCATCTTAAACGTGTACTACACAGCCGGCTATCCTTCTATAAACGATACCGTTACCATTGCACAGGCATTACAAAAAGCTGGTGCCGATCTTATCGAAATAGGCATACCATTTTCCGATCCGGTTGCCGATGGACCAACCATTCAAGCCAGCAACAAAGTAGCGCTTGATGGTGGTATGACACTTCACTTATTATTGGAGCAGATCAAAGAAATCAGAAAGACAGTTACACTTCCTATCATTCTGATGGGATACTTAAATCCTGTTATTCAATATGGTGTTGAGAAGTTTGCGCGCGATATTTCAGCATTAGGAGTTGATGGCGTTATTCTTCCTGATCTTCCGCTGCACGAATTTGAAGAGCAATACAAAGAACTTTTTAGCTCCCTCAATCTTTGCAATACGTTTTTGATTTCACCAACAACATCAGAAGTACGCATTCGCCAGATTGATGATGCTACTGAAGGTTTTATCTATGCAGTATCCGCATCAAGCATTACGGGTGCCAAAGGAGAATTCTCAGCCGAACAGATCTCATACTTCGAAAGATTAAAGAAGATGAATCTAAAGAATCCATTCCTCATTGGGTTTGGTATTTCAAACCAGTCAACCTTTAATAAGGCAGCTCAGCATGGTGCTGGTGCCATTGTTGGAAGTGCATTCATCAATCTGCTCAGTGAATCGAAAGACATTCCTGCAGATGTAGAGAAGTTTGTTAAATCAATAAAAGCCTGATCACAAAAGACACAACACCATGATCATACAATTAGAACCTGCGATCTCATCTGCCGATAAGGATGCGATCCTATCAAAAGTGAAGAGCCTTGATTATAAAACGAATGAAGTAAAAACACAGCGTGGCTCATACGTTGTCGCGATTGGCAAGAAAGAGTTTGACATCCGACAGTTAGGGAACCTTAAAGGTATCAGTGATATCCACCGAGTATCGGATGATTATAAACTTGTTTCACGTAAATGGAAAGTGAACCGCACAGCCATAGATCTTGGTGACGGTGTTGCTATAGGCGATGGATCACTTGCCATCATGGCTGGTCCATGTTCCATTGAGAATGAAGCACAGGTACAGAAGACTATCGATCATCTTGTAAAAAATGGTGTGAAGATTATGCGTGGTGGAGTATTCAAGCCTCGTAGCTCACCGTATGCATTTCGTGGGCTTGGTATTGAAGGTTTAAAGATGTGGCATACCCTTGCCCGCAAAGCAGGCATCAAAATTATTACCGAAGTAATGCAGGTAAGCCAGATTGCAGACATGATTGATTACGTCGACGTTTTCCAGGTTGGCGCACGCAACTCACAAAACTTTAACTTGCTTGACGAACTAGGTAAGGTTGATAAAGCTGTGATGCTCAAGCGAGGTATATCAGGCACAATCGAAGAGCTACTCTATTCAGCCGAATATGTTTTTGCCGCTGGCAATGAAAAACTTATTCTTTGTGAGCGTGGTATCCGCACGTACGAAAAAGCGAGTCGTAACACAATGGATATAAATGCCATTCCAATTCTTAAAGAGAAAACACATTTGCCCGTTGTTGCTGATCCATCACATGGTATCGGTATTCGTGAGTATGTTGATTCGGTAGCGTTAGCAGCATTGATGGCTGGTGCTGACGGCATCATCTACGAAACACATCAAGAACCAGAGAAAGCTGCTTCTGATGGACAACAGACATTAGATTTTGAGGAGTCTGAGCGTTTGATCAATAAGATGCGTAAGGCGTTTGAGTTGTTGCATAGTTTTTAGTTGAATAACTTTTTAGAAGCAAGTAGATAAATGAAAAGAACAAATTCTATTCTTATCAATCTTTTGATACTTGCCTATCTTTCAATTTCATGCACTCAACGAAATGTTGATTATCGGGAATTGTACGGTTTGAAAGGGAATGTAAAGCATGTTACAAGTGTTAGTATATATGAGCCCAGCGAGAGCTCTCTCTTTGACTTATTCAATACTGTCATCGATACTAAGGAAGTTATGACTTTTAATCAGCAAGGGCAGCTTATTGCGAGAGAGGAGTATATTTTAAATGCGAAGGATAAGTCTTTCAAAATGGAATCTCATAGTGATTACATGTATGATAATGAATTATTAAAATTTCAAGTGTCAATCGATGATCAAACGAAAGAAGAAACAAGACTGGAAATTACAAACTATAACGAAAAAGGATTCCCAATAAGAATAATAGAAGTAGGAGGAGATATCATTACAGACATAACTTACAGTAATAATGGTCGCCATATCAATACGATAACCAAAAATGGAGAGCGAACAACTTCAGTGTTATCAGAAGTAGTTGATAAAAATATGAACTTAATAAGTCGCCAGATAGAGTTTAAAGATAATCTTGATGCTAGAAAATTGGTTACTCAAACATATCAATATACAGAGTTTGACAACCATGACAATTGGGTCAAAAGAACCATTATCGAAAAAGAATCTCAAATTAAAATCAATGAAGAGAGATTGATTGTTTACTATTAACAAGAAATCCAGCCTTGGGTATTAAAATGATGAAAAAAGCTGAAGTTGTTCCCAATGTGATTGGTGGAGAAAAAGTATTGTACTTCATTAGAATAGAAACCAAGCATACCTTAACAGGGAACACAAAACAAATAGTAAATGGAAAATTGATTGGACCAGTTTATGGTCTTGCCATTTGCAAATCTGACAACCCGGAAGGTTATTATCTATTTGGCTGTGACGAAAACTGGAAATCAATAACTGATACCTTTCATGAGTCGATTGAAGACGCAATGGATCAAGGAGAATTTGAATATAAAGGAACTTTTAATGATTGGAAAATAAGTAGAAGTATCAACCCTGATTGATATTGGATAAATTTTTTGCATTGGCGTAATAGACCACCCTGATTCTGCTTAACGCAGAATCGGTCCCTCCTGAATCAGGAGGGAA
>DATJHZ010000247.1:0-24733 GCA_035493595.1 Cyclobacteriaceae bacterium
CATGAATGCAGCCGGCGTTTTACAAGTGCCTATGTTAATGTCTGTTTGGGATGATGAGTATGGAATATCTGTACCACAGGAATTTCATACTACAAAGCAAAGTATTTCAAAAGCGTTGGCAGGATTTCAGCGCACTGAAACGGAAAAAGGTTTTGAAATTTTAACAGTTAATGGTTGGGATTACACTGCCTTGATAGAGACCTATCAGAAAGCAGAAAAGATTTGTCGTGAAGAGCACGTACCTGTGTTGGTGCATGTTAAAGAGATGACACAACCTCAAGGACATTCAACATCGGGTTCCCATGAGCGTTATAAATCTGCCGAGCGATTAGCATGGGAGGTTGAGCATGATTGCATCAAGAAGATGCGTGAGTGGATTATCGAGGAAGTTCTTATTCTGCCAGAAGAAGTTGAAGCTATTGAAAAAGAAGCTAAGCAGGCTGCAAAGTTAGCCCGCGAAAATTCATGGAAAGCTTTCATGCGCGACATTAAAGCAGACCAACGCATTCTTGCCGATATTTTGGAACGAATAGGATCTGAAGATATTCTTGATATTCGTCAAACATTGTTGAAGACTATCAACCCTGTTCATTTAGATAATGTTAAGGCTGCGAAAAAAGCCTTACGATTATTGCTGGGCAGAGACACTGAAGAAAGATCTCAGCTTATTGAGTGGGTAAGTAATTCAGAAAAGATAAATCATGATCGGTACAGCTCACATCTTTACAGTGAGACAGAAGACTCAGCTCTTAGAGTTGATGTAATCAATGCCGTGTATAGCGACTCTTCAACTATAGTAGATGGCCGTGAAGTTTTACGTGCCTGCTTTGATGCAGCACTTGAACGAGATCCATTAGTACTTGCCTTTGGTGAAGATGTTGGAAAAATTGGTGACGTTAATCAGGGATTCGCTGGCCTTCAGGACAAATATGGCGACCTGCGTGTAACGGATACAGGCATCAGAGAATGTACTATCATTGGTCAGGGAATAGGCCTTGCTATTCGAGGCATGAGACCTATTGCTGAAATTCAATATCTGGATTATTTCATTTACGCTTTGCAGATTCTGTCAGATGATCTGGCATGTATCCGCTATCGAACCAAGAGTGGTCAGCGTGCTCCATTGATCATCAGAACTCGTGGTCATAGACTTGAAGGTGTATGGCACGCAGGTTCACCTATGGGTATGATTCTGAATAGCTTACGCGGAATTTATCTTCTTGTACCGCGCAACATGACGCAGGCTGCAGGTTTCTATAACACCATGCTAAAGTCTGATGACCCAGCCATCATTATTGAATGCCTGAATGGTTATCGCATGAAAGAGCGTAAGCCTGATAACGTGGGTGAGTTTACTGTTCCGTTAGGTGTGCCTGAAGTTATAAAGTCAGGGGATGATGTTACCATTGTTACGTATGGATCAATGTGTCGTATCGTAATGGAAGCTGCTGAAGATCTCGAGAGAGTTGGAATTTCATGCGAAGTAATTGATATACAAACACTGTTGCCTTTTGATATTCATCATACCATTCTTGATTCGGTTAAGAAAACCAGCAGAGTTGTTTTTGCGGATGAAGATGTTCCTGGTGGTGCCAGTGCGTTTATGATGCAGAAGGTTTTGGAAGAGCAAGGTGCTTATCAATACCTGGATGCAAAGCCAATTACCATAACAGGTAAGGAGCATAGACCAGCGTATGCATCTGATGGTGATTACTTCTCCAAACCAAATCCTGAAGAAGTATTTGAGAAGATCTATGGTGTAATGATGGAGGTTGACCCTGGAAGATTTTCTCCGCTTTATTAACTACTAACCTGAACTCTTAACTATTTCCGTTAGTGTGAAGGCACCAGATGTAATGGTGTTGCTTTCATGCAGCGACCTGTCACGAATTTTGATTCTGAGTTTTATTCTCTTTTTACCACCCAGAAGTGCAACAATCCCTGAGGATTTAATGCTGTATTGAAGTGTACCTTCAAGAGGAGTTTTTAGCTTGGAAAGAACAGGGAAACGGCCATAGAAATTTGTTCCGCATGCACCCTGCTGAGTACGCCAGTCAAATACTTCAAATCCGCTTGAAGTTTCAACAAGAAAGTCTACATCAATGTTGTAATAGTTTGGATTGGGTTGATAGTAGAATGTATCCAGTAATTCATAAACCTTTGATTTTCCGATAGTTATTTCATCTTTCAGATTATAGGTACTATCAAAAATGCTGGCATCCTCTCCACTAATGTAGAGTGGCGTATAGAAATAATTTAAACAACTTGCCGGGAAAGTGTAGGCCGGTAGATTCGGATTGTTTTCGTATCCAGCTTTTTTCCTGGTGCGAACCGTAGCAAGCTTACAGGTTGAGCATTTTAATTCAGCTGGAATTTTCAATACTGATGGATGACCTGGATATCTAAAGTTACTGGCGACAGCAAGTAAATCTCCATCTTTTTCGATGTAATAATTCTTTTCATGAAATGGATCAGAGATATACGTGCTATCATTTGGATCTAAGCCTAAGTCACCGTTTCCATCCTTAAAAGTAATGGTTACTACAAGCGAATCAGATTGAGAATCTCTGAGGTATAATGAAATATCATCAAAACCAATTTCAGGTTTATCAGAAATGTTTGGGGGATTAAAGCATGCGCCAAATATTGCAGCTATTGATAAAAAAATGAGTATGCTCTTAGCTATCTTCATGCGCACAATTTAAAGCGTTAAATTTACTAACACTTGAATACTTTAAAAGATTTCGAATCACAAATATACACAGTAAACGATCGCTCATTTGAGGATATTGCTCTCTCTTTATTCAGGTTTCAAGCCAATAACAATTCTATTTATCGTCAATATATCGAAAACCTTGGTATAGACACCACAACAATAAAATCCGTTCATCAGATTCCCTTCTTACCCATATCTTTTTTTAAAAATCAAACGGTAAAAACGGGAGACTGGACGGCAGAAACCATTTTTACAAGCAGTGGCACTACCGGATTGACCACAAGTACCCGCTATGTTAACGACTTGGAATTTTATTTGAGCCACGCTGAAAAATGTTTTAAGTATTTCTTTGGCGATTTATCCGACTATCATTTTCTCGGTTATTTACCATCTTACCTCGAGCGAAGTAACTCGTCACTGGTTGCCATGATTGACCGCTTCATAAAGAAAAGTCAATCAGACTACTCCGGGTTTTATCTTCATGATACAGATAAACTGGTAAAAGATTTAGAGGTTTTACGAAACGATTCCCGTAAAACAATTCTCTGGGGTGTTTCCTTTGCGTTACTTGATCTGATCGAAAACTTCAATATAGATCTAAGTCATTGCATGATTTTTGAAACCGGTGGAATGAAGGGCAGGAGGAAGGAGATGACCAGGCAAGAGCTTCATTCTCAATTAACTAAGGCCTTTCACGTAAATACTATTTATTCAGAATATGGCATGACGGAGCTGTTCTCTCAAGCCTATTCCAAATCAAATGATTTTGCTTGTCCGCCATGGATGAAAATTCTGGTGCGTGAAATTACAGACCCTCGCAACATTGGGTTACTAAACGAAACAGGTGCGATAAACGTGATTGATCTCAGCAATATTGATTCCGTTGCTTTTATTGAAACGGAAGATATAGGAAAAGTAAGGCCGGATGGATACTTTGAAGTTCTGGGACGTATGGATAATAGTGATGTGCGCGGTTGTAATCTATTAGTGTGAAAAAACAAGCCATAAGCGCCTAATTATTGCCATAGGTTTGTTTTGAAGCTAAAGAGTTTTATTTTTGTTAAAACCAAAACTACTTAGAATGAAAAAAGTTGTTGCTTTCGTAGTTATTGCTGCTTTTGTTTCATCGTGCAGCCAATACACATGTCCTACTTACAGCAAGAAAGAGGCGCCAAAGAAGAGTACATCATCGCAGAAACGAATCTAGTTACAAGTATTGGGATACGTTCTCAGCAGAGATCTCGTCCCCGCTCATAATTACAAGTCGCTCGGTAACGTTTCTTAATTCACGGATGTTACCAGTCCAGTTGTGTGCCATTAATGCTTCCAGCGCTTTGTCGCTTATTGTTTTCTTTTTGGCGCCGTAGTCTGAAGCTATATCTCCAAGAAATTTGTCAACAAGCATGGGTATATCATCCTTCCTTTCATTTAAGGACGGAACCTTTATCAGTATTACACTTAACCGATGAAA
Organism: Cyclobacteriaceae bacterium; assembly: GCA_035493595.1. Lineage (GTDB taxonomy): Bacteria > Bacteroidota > Bacteroidia > Cytophagales > Cyclobacteriaceae > DATCRE01. The sequence continues at coordinate 4,188 of DATJHZ010000247.1, forward strand.
GAGATCTTCTCTGAATCTGTTCTCTTCAATTTCCTTTCGTAGATCTTTATTGGTTGCTGCCAGAACCCGCACATTCACATTAATCTCTTTTTCGCCACCTACTCTTGTAATCTTATTTTCCTGAAGTGCGCGTAGTACTTTTGCCTGTGCAGAAGCACTCATGTCACCAATCTCATCCAGAAAAAGTGTGCCTCCTTCAGCCTGCTCAAATTTTCCGATGCGCTGTTTAATGGCCGATGTAAACGAACCTTTTTCGTGACCAAATAATTCGCTCTCAATTAGTTCTGACGGAATTGCTGCACAATTTACTTCTATCAAAGCATTGGCAGATCGTTTACTTTGTTCATGCAAGCCGCGAGCAACAAGTTCTTTACCTGATCCATTGGGTCCGGTGATGAGAACGCGAGCATCCGTTGGCCCTACCTTCTCAATCATTTCTCTAACATGAAGTATAGGTTTGGATTCACCTATGATCTCATACTGTTTTGATATTTTCTTACGGAGACTTTTTGTTTCCTTAACCAATGATGTTTTATCAAGCGCATTTCGCAACGTGATCTCAAGTCTGCCAAGATCAAATGGTTTGGGCAGGAAATCAAAAGCTCCTTTCTTAACGGCTTCAACAGCTATGTCAATAGTGCCATGAGCTGATATGATTACAAAGTTTGTTGTGATGCCAGCGGCCTTTGTTTTATCGAGCACTTCAAGGCCATCCATCTTAGGCATTTTGATATCGCAGATACAAAGATCATAACTTCCGGCAGAGATCTTTTTAAAACCCTCCATGCCATCAGCGGCTTCTTCTACTTCGTGCTCTTTCTCTTCCAGAATTTCTTTAAGGATTGCTCTTATTTTGGAGTCGTCTTCAATGATTAAAATCTTTGCCATGCAGGTATTTATATTCGATTAAAAATAAATAAACCTTTCGGTTCTGTTCCGAAAGGTTTAGAAAGTTATCAAAAAAATGCAAGCCTGTAAGCCGGGTTCTGTCGCCATCTTGCGATGGCTCCTTATCATTTATCTAGTCTCTGCCTTGCGAGAGAGATCCATCGATCTACCCACCCCGATGATCTTGATAAATCAAGACGATGAACGGGCAGCTCTTAAATCGGGGCCTATTTGATCTTTCAACTCGTAAGGTTTACCTCGCACTTTATGTCACCATAAAGCCGGTGAGCTCTTACCTCGCCTTTTCACCTTTTCCCAGACTGATGAATCAATCCGGGTAGTTTATTTTCTGTGGCACTATCTGTCATCAACTTGCGCCGATGCCTTCCTGTTAGGAAGTACGATGCCCTGTGTTGCCCGGACTTTCCTCCTCAGGTAAACCTGAGACGATAAGGCAGCTTGCATCGTAAAATTACGAGGAAAACTAAGATTAATAAATGCGAAGTGTTAAAAGACGTCTTTGCCTGTAAGCTTCAATTCATAATGATCAGCAAGTTGAGCAACCTCCTGAATCATTTCACGAACCTGGTCTTCTGAAGCTGAAGAAGAAAGACATGATGCTTCGATCTTTAAAAAGCCATCTTCAAGGATAAATTTACTGTAATCGAAACTGGCATTTTTTTCCAATAGTATTTTCAGATCAAGGCTACTGCTGAACTCACATACCTTTGAAGAAATGACAGCTTGTTCTTTGCCTGAAACAGGACTTTTTTGGGTGATAGCAAGAACCGTCTGAAAGCGGCTACCTAAAGGTACTACAATGACTGACCGGGTGTGATCATAATCAGTAAATTGGCCACCAATGTGGTCTGCATATTCCTTCACAAAACTAAAGAAATTCATAGGGTGTTGGTGTTAGGTTATAACGGAAGATAAAGAAATAGAAGATCAATTTAAAGGTTCTCATATTTTTTGTTTCAAATAAATCGATTAGATCGATGAACTGTTGACAGCGAATTCAAGAAGTAGTACGTTAATAGAGCCCGGCACCAAGGCGTTTGGTACCAGGCTCAATGTAATTCATAAGTATTATTTTTCAACTATGATCTTTTTTCTTACCGTATGATCACCAGTTTGTAAATTCAAAATATAAAGGCCGTTATTAAGGGTTGATAAATTGATCTCCCATTCATAGTCTGTTTTGCGACTGTACGAAGCTTTCAATGTAGTACCATCTACTGTTTCTACTCCAATGATTTGCAGTTTCAATTTTGATTTAACAGTCAGAATTTCGCGAGTTGGTATTGGAAAAACTTCAACATCTTTTGACGTTTCATTCTCTTCAATATCAATCAGATCTTTTTCATAGGAGGTTGATGTTCTGGTATTATGAAGTGCTGTATTTGATACTTTAAGGTTGTCGATATTAGCTCCACTACTGCCAATTGATGTTGCCCGGATAGTGTTGTTTCCAGCCACAAGATTTACGGCGCTGCTTACACTTCCCCACGTTGTCCATAAGCCTGTAGAGGGGAATGATTTTGCAGCTTCAATAACAGATTCATTAACGGCAACACTCAGTGGTCTGTCTTTTGCCGCACCGTTAGCGTATCGAAAATCAAGTACAAAAGATCCGGTGTATGGCGCGTTAACAGTCCACTCAATATACTCGTCGCTATTTGCAATGTAGTCGCCATAGCCGGTGCCCGTAAAGCCTGTATAGGCATATTTAACAAGTACGCCAACTCGAGAAGCATTCTCAGCTTCAAGAATACTCGTGAACGGTGCTGCCGTTACAACATAAGCTGAGCTAGCTACTGGCGAATCAGTATAGCCAGATGCTTTTGTAAATGCCTTGATTGTTTTACTGGATGAAAGTATGATAGGCGATGAGTATACAAGTGAAGATGACGTTGGTGTTGTTCCATCTAATGTGTAGTAAATGGTTGAACCAACTGTCGAAGCAGTTAGTGAGATTGTGAGCGGAGCAGGGTAACTTCCTGATAGCGGTGTAAATACAGGGGCAGATGCAGTTGGCGTTACGGATCCAACAGAAGAAACAGTAAGGTGATCGATATTACCACCACTGGAACCAATGCATGTTGCTCTGATTGTATTTGTGCCAGATGTCAAACCAACCGTGCTGCTCACTTCGCTCCATGTAGTCCAGAGTGTTGTGGATGGAAAGGACTTACTGGCTTCAGTTGTAATACCATTGACACTAATCTGCAACGGTCGGTCTTTACTTGTTCCATTTGCATAGCGAAATGCTATGGTATATTGTCCTGCTGCAGGCACATTAACACTCCACTGGATGAAGTCATTTGAGTTGTTGGTATAATCTCCATAACCGGTACCTGTAAAACCAGCATAGGCATATTTTTTCTGAGCGCCAGATAGTGTAGCATCCTCAGCTTCAAGTATGGTAGAGAAATTTGGAGTCGAATTTATAGTGTAGGTTACACTGCTCACTGGTGAATTGTTCATACCAGACTTCACAGCGATAGCCTTAATTGTTGCTGTAGAATTTACAGTGAATGTTCCCATATAATTCAATGATGAAGTTGTGGGTGCAGAGCCATCGATGGTATAGTAGACGGAAGCACCAGAGGTTGCTGTGGTTATCGTCACCAATTGACTTGCGGTAAATGTTCCTGACGCTGGGCTGAAAACAGGAGCAGAAACAGAAGGCGTAACCGGGCCGGTGGATGAAACCAGGAGATAATCAACATTACCGCCATTGGCCCCATTTGTACTTAAACGCACACTGTTTGTACCAGAGTTAAGCATTAAAGTGCTAGAAACGGTGCTCCAATCTGTCCATAGTCCGGTAGGAGGAAAGGACTTATTGGTTTCAACTACAGCACCATTAACCGACAGGTTTAAAGGTCTGTCTTTAGCTGTTCCATTACCATAGCGGAAGTCAAGTTTATAGCTTGCCGTAGCAGGCGCATTGAACGTCCACTCAACGTAATCACCCGTGGCATTTGTAAAATCAGCATAGCCAAGACCAGAGAAACCTGCTGATCCAAATTTCATAACAGCACCTGAGAGTGTTGCATTTTCAGCTTCAAGAAATAATGGCAAATAGTAAGCACTAAAAGTTTTGCTTGTTGTAGGCGTAATAATTTCATGATCGGGCAGACCGCCATCAGACCAGTTTACAAATTGATATGTTATTCCATTGAGAACTTGTGTGAGAGGAGCAGCGATGTCGCGTATTACTCCGGCAACGCCCGTGAATGTAACAGGACTACTTAACTCTGCTCCATCAAGGTCAAGTTTTAAACCAGGACTATTGGCAGCCAGCGTTACATTCGACAAGACAGGAAAAACGTCTCGATAGATAGTTGTTTCTTCTCCATCAGAATCTGTTGCTGTCAGGTAAACTCTGTACCATACATTAGAAGCTGGCTCCCGATTGGCTAGATCAAAAGTACCTCCTGAAATGCCTGTAGTAGGTGCCATGCCAGGATGAGTGTGCGTATCATGATGAAATATTATTTCCCAGGTTAGCGCCTCAGGTGGTAATGGTCCATCTTCATTGTCAGTGGCAGAACCAGAAAATGTCAATGTACCGCCAGCGATATAGGTTGAACCAACTACGGGCAATATGATTGTTGGAACAGGTGCTAAATTATTATCGACTTTTAATAATACGCTCTGACTTATCACTGATCCTAAAGAGTTAGAAATTACAGCACGAAACTGTGCACCGTTGTCGGCTAATGTGGCTGATGCTATTTCATAAACGTAAGTGTTGGCGCCCGGTATGTTTACATTGTTACGTTGCCATTGAATAGTAAGTGGTGCATTGCCTGATGCACCGACAACAAAAGTTGCTGTACCACCTATGGGTACCGTTACAGATTGAGGCTGCGCTGAGACTGTTGGTACACCACTATTTGTAAACCGAACTTTCCATATTTCGGAGCAGCAAGATTGGGTATTAGCATCTTTAGAACTTCCGCCAAGTCCACCTCTGGCGAGATAATAAAAGCTTCCGTCATCGCCTATGGTAAATGATATAGGGCGATTGATATTAGTTGCAAATGTCTCCACCACCTGACCCGTATTTGGATCTAAAACTTTGATGTAATTACCACAGTAATCGCCAAAGAAATATTTACCCACATAGCTGGAGGGGAAGTTAGCATTTGTTGGATTGTAGAATGCACCTCCGCCTACGCAACATCCCATCGTATGAGGGTAAGCATAGAGAGGATCCTGATAATTTGACGGAGGAGATTGTGTTGTGCGAGTACCTTCAATGGAAGGCCATCCATAATTTTTGCCTGGGAACAATTCGTTGATCTCTTCAAAATTAGCGTTGCCAACATCATTGATAAACACTCGGCCTGTGCCTGGTTGAATGTCTGCACGGTACGGGTTTCTAAAACCAAGAGCATAGATCATTCTGTAATTTCCCGTTAGGGCACTGTAGAAAGGATTGTCTGTTGGGATACTTCCATCGGGATTAATTCTTAAAACTTTACCAAGCAAGCTGCTGAATGACTGTGCAAGACTTCCGTTACTTCCCTCGCCAGTAGCAATGAATAACTTACCATCTTTAAAAAACATGGAGCCGCCATTGTGAATATTAGAAGCTAAGAGGTCGAGATTTAATAGTACAACTTCGCTATTGTGATCGGCTACATCTCCGGTAGCTGTAAACCTACTAACACGATTATGATTCTGACCAACGGCACAATAATACACGTAGACAAAACCGTTGTTTGCAAAGTTTGGATCAAAGACCATGTTTTGCAGACCACGTTCATTGGTGTTGTCAACATCATCCATGATATCAAGAAAAGGAGATGGGAGTAATGCTCCGTTTTTGATGATGCTGATTAAACCTATTTTCTGAGTGACAAAGAGTCGTCCGTCAGGAGCATAATGTACAGTTGTTCCATCAAGTCCTTCGGCAAGTCGTAGTTCTGCAAAACCATTGGGAAGATCTCCGCCTTTTATGTTAGACGTGAGAAGGCAGACGAATATAATAGAGACAATCAGTCTTGCCAGACGGTCATTTTTTTTCATACAAACTATAGACATTTAGAAATAATACTCTGGCAAGAGCATTCATGAACCTGAGGAGGGGTATCGAATGGGATTCCGGACTTCAAAGTTTCATGTCATGCTGACTATGAAAACCAACCCCTCGTTCATTTCGGATTAAAACCGCTGCTAATATAACAATAACATCCTGAAAATAAGCAGTCTTCACGTTTTAGATTAGTGCTAATCTCATCGTGGTCACTCAGTATAAGATTGTTAGAATCAGACAGTCAACAAAACTATAGTAAAAACCTTAAGAAGAATATTTAATTAATGCTACCGGGAATACCTTGTTGGTTGTACATTCACCCATTATTTTAAAAGTTAATTTCAGAAATAAATCAAAGCTTATGAAAAACCTACTGTATCTATTACTGCTTGTTCCATGCTTCGTGTTTGCGCAAGCAACAGAGTATGGCAGTTTCAAAATCCAGAACACAGAAATAATTTATCAGAAGGTGTTCATACAAGATTCAGTAACGATAGATAAACTGACGGAGTTCTTAAAGACTGTACCCAACGTTTCTAATGTTGAAGTTGTAGCCGATGGTGTGCAAGCAGACCTTACTGATTTTACAGTAGATTTTAAAAAGTTTGGATTTTCTCAGGTGGCTGTTCCAACGCTGATTCAAACCGGAAGATATAATGCCAAGATTAAGATTGATGGTAAATTGGGTAAGTATCGCGTAACACTAAAATCGATGCAGGTAAAGGGCGATGCTGGTTATAAAAAAATAACTACACCTGATAATCTAACCAACTATGCCGGACTCAATAGTGGTACTGTGCTGAATAAAGATTGGTGCAAACCAAACACTCTTGGACTTCTAGAAAAAGCATTAACAGATCGATTTACCTTCAAGGAAAAAGATAGTTCTGACTGGTAAATTGAAGAACAGGGTAGCTAAAAACAAAAAGTAAGCAGAGAGCTCTATTTATAAAATTTTCTACCGTTCAAATTGACCTGCAATCGATTCCGATAATTTTAATTGTTTATTTTACGCGCTTTAATTCTTTATTGAAACGAAACCAATAAAACCACATGAAAAGAAAATTACGAATGGGCATGGTAGGTGGAGGGCTTACCTCTTTTATAGGCCCTGTTCATCGCAAAGCTGCTGGCATTGATGGAGAAATCGAACTGGTATGCGGAGCATTCAGTGTCATCCCTGAAGAATCTATTGAAACAGGTAAAGCATTGTATCTGAATCCTTCAAGGGTTTATACAACCTACCAGGAAATGTTCGAAAAAGAGAAGGCCTTGCCTGCTGATCAGCGAATGGATTTTGTTTCTGTAGTAACTCCAAATCACGTTCACTTCGGTCCATCCAAATTAGCACTTGAAAGCGGGTTTCACGTTCTGGTAGAAAAGCCTATCGCATTCTCACTTGATGAAGCTAAGACACTTCAAAAGATCGTTGCTAAAACGGGATTAATATTAGGCCTTACACATACCTATACCGGTTATCCACTGGTTAAAGAAGCACGCCAGATGGTTGCTTCAGGCAAGTTAGGCAAGATTAGAAAAGTATATGTTGAATATCCTCAGGGATGGTTATCTACCTTACTTGAAGGCACTGGTAACATGCAAGCTTCATGGAGAACAGATCCGAAACAATCGGGTATGGGTGGTGCTATTGGTGATATAGGAACACATGCCGCTAACCTGGCTGAATATATTACAGGATCACAAATCACTGAAATTTGTGCTATGTTAAACGCCGTTGTGAAGGGCAGAAAGCTTGACGATGATAGCTCTATGCTTATTAAATTCGATAACGGCGCTTCGGGTGTATTGCTTGCAACACAAGTAGCTGCCGGTGAAGAAAACAATCTTAACATTCGTGTTTACGGAGAGAAGGGTGGTATTGAGTGGAAGCAAATGGAACCTAACACGCTTGTTGTAAAATGGCTTGACAGACCAATGGAAATTGTACGTGCGGGTCAGAAATATTTATCTGATGAAGCTAAAGCATTTACCCGTACACCTGCTGGTCACCCGGAAGGTTATTTGGAAGCTTTTGCTAACATATACAAAGCTTTTACACGAGCTGTTCGTGATTACAAGCCTGGTAAAAAAATCAATGCAGCCAAGTATGATTTTCCTGATGTGGAAGACGGCGTTCGTGGAATGAAATTTGTTCAGACTGCTGTGAAGTCTGCCAACTCAACACGCAAGTGGACTGCTCTTAAGTAATGAATTGTTTAACGATATTTAATTTATAATGAAGACCATAAAAGGTCCAGCTATATTTTTAGCACAGTTCATGGGAGATGAAGCTCCTTTTGATAACCTGAAGACCATTGGAAAGTGGGCAGCAGCTCACGGCTATAAAGGCATTCAATTACCGGGATGGGATAAGCGTTGTGTCGATTTAAAGCTTGCCGCAGAGAGCAAAGATTATTGTGATGACCTTAAGGGCACCGTTGAATCTTGTGGACTTGAGATCACTGAGATTTCAACTCACCTTCAGGGTCAGTTGGTTGCTGTTCATCCGGCGTACAATGAATTGTTTGACAGCTTCGCACCCAAGGCCGTTAGAGGTAACGCTAAAGAGCGTACCGAGTGGGCTGTAGATCAACTTAAGTATTCCGCGAAAGCGAGTAAGAACCTTGGCTTAAAAGCGAGCGCAACATTCTCAGGTGCATTGATGTGGCATACTGTTTATCCATGGCCTCAGCGCCCTGCGGGTCTTGTAGAAGACGGCTTTAAGGAACTGGCAAAACGCTGGCTTCCTATTTTAAACGCTTTTGATAAAGCTGGCGTAGACCTCTGCTATGAAATTCACCCCGGTGAAGACTTGCATGATGGTATCACGTTTGAGCGTTTCTGGGAAGCTACTGGTAAACACACACGTTGCAATATTTTGTATGACCCGAGTCACTTTGTACTTCAACAGCTTGACTATCTTCAATACATTGATTTCTATCATCAGTTTATTAAGATGTTCCATGTTAAGGATGCAGAGTTTAATCCTACAGGGAAAAGCGGCGTGTATGGTGGCTATCAAGGTTGGGTAGATCGTCCGGGAAGATTCCGTTCACTTGGTGATGGACAGGTTGACTTTCAAAGTATCTTCTCTAAGCTAACACAATATGGCTATGAAGGCTGGGCAGTGTTAGAGTGGGAGTGCTGCATTAAGCATCCTGAACAAGGTGCTGCAGAAGGTGCTCCTTTTATTCAGGATCATATCATTCGTGTAACAGAAAAAGCTTTTGATGACTTTGCTGCTGCCGGTGTAGATCAAAAATTAAACAAACGTATTTTAGGAATTTAAATAACAGTAAGCATGAAAAGAATTTTTATAGTAATTGCCCTTGTGGGCTTTGGTGCGTGGACGTTAACATCTTGCGGATCAAAAAAGGAGGAGAGTAAAGAGAACACTGAAGAATCTGCTGATGATTACCAGGCTGAAAAACCTGCAGCTGCTTCTACAGAAGATTTAATTGCACAAGGTAAAGTGTTAGTTGATGCCAGTGATTGCAAAACATGTCATCATCCTATCAATAAAATTATTGGCCCTGCACATACTGATGTTGCTAAGAAGTATGAATTCACACAAGCCAACGTTACGTTGTTAGCTGATAAAATTATCGCTGGAGGAAGTGGTGTTTGGGGACAGATTCCGATGTCACCACACGGTGATGTTTCTAAAGCCGATGCTGAGAAGATGGCAATGTATGTATTGTCATTGGATGGTGAGAAAATGAAATAAAAATGTATTGCCTTTAGCACTAACTAAGGTCGTCTTCCTGACGGCCTTATTTTTTAGCATAATGATTTTTTTGTTTAAGCACTGAGTAAAACATTAATCAACCAAACCAAAGAATTATGAAAAGAAGAGAATTTTTAAAAGCTGGTTCACTCGCTGCAGCGGGTGCTATGGTGCTGCCATCCCTTAGTTTTGGTGCCAAGCCAAAGTATAGCATAGGCATTCAGTTATATACGTTACGTGATGTTATCGGTACCGATCCCAAAGGCGTGTTGAAGAAAATAGCAGATGCAGGTTATCAAACATTAGAAGCTTATAGCTATAGCGACGGCAATATCTTCGGAACGAATTATGGCGAATTCAGTAAGTATGCCAACAGCCTTGGTTTGAAAATTACCAGCGGACATTATCCATTAGATCTTGCTAAAAGTGACAAATGGGAAAAGGCAGTAATTGATGCTAAAGCCATTGGTCAGGAGTTTATGGTTGTTCCTTACATTCAGGCACCCGAGCGTACAACAATTGATGCTTACAAAAGCATTTGTCAATCATTAAATAAGGCAGGCGAAATCTGTAATAAACATGGCGTTCGTTTTGGTTATCATAACCACAACTTTGAATTTGAAAAAGTTGATGGACAGATTCCTTATGATGTGATGTTAGCAGAGCTCGATCCTAAAAAAGTAGGAATGGAGCTTGACTTATTCTGGGTTGTAAATGCTGGCTTCGATCCTAAAGCTTACTTCGCTAAATATCCTGGTCGCTTTGAGCAATGGCACGTGAAGGATATGGATAAAGCTGATAAAACTAAGAATGATGTTATCGGTGCAGGCTCAATAGATTTTAAAGATCTCTTTACACATGCCAAACAATCTGGCTTGAAGCGTTTCTACGTTGAACAAGAGACATACAAAGCAGCTCCTATTGATACCATTAAACCAAGTGCTGATTATTTGAAAACTATTTTGTAATTCAGTCGACGGTTTATTGTCAATAGATCGTTGTCATCAGTTATTCGTCAATGGTCAACTGTCGATAGTCAATAGAAATTCAATAACAAGGTCTCTTAATTTCAGCAATTAAGAGGCCTTTTTTAGTTACTCAATCTTATCTATGGACTATCGACCATTGACAATTGACTAATATGATTATTGTGCGCCCTGAACTAATGCATCTATGGCCGTCTGATCAGCAACTGTATTGTTGCTTCGATCAAAGAGGCCGGTACCGCCATCACCGATTCCACCAGCATCCCAATAGAATGGTAGAATGCCATTAGCTTTTGCCTGCTGAATTAAATATTTCAGGAAATAGGCTCTCGAAGCAAGATGGAGTGTCAAATTATCTCCTGTAAGAGAAGTTCGTCTTATAGCTGCATACTCACCAAGTACTACAGGAATACCTTTGTCTACGAATTTGGTCTTCATCATTTTGAAAAAATTGTTCAAATCAGTTTCTTCTCCCCAAGTGGCATTACGTGTAGCATCGGTAGTAGAGTGATAATTCTGTCCCCAATAATAAAACATGTTACCCCAGGATTCATCTTTAGTCATAAGGCAGAATTGATATGGTGTATAATAATGAACCTCAGCCATCATACGATTAGCTGTCGGATCAGTAGGAAGCGTATTCATCAGATCGTTTGTTTTCTGAATGTCTGTTCTCGGACCCTGAACTACCAACACACGATAAGTATTGTGTCCGCCAGTTGATCTCACGGCATTGATAAAGGTTTGATGGTACGAAGTTAGTACAGTCATCTGCGTTGCGTTGTCAACGTTAGGTTCGTTGGCGCTTGCAAAAAGTAGGTGCTCATCGAAGTCTCTCATTTCTGTAGCTATCTGTTCCCAGAAAGCTTTTTGTTTGGCATTATTTTCAACCTGCTTATCTGTAGTGCAATTGTTTTCAAGCCATCCGCCGTCCCAGTGAATATTTAATAAAACGTACATATCATTATCGATACAATATTGAACCACTTCTTTTACCCTGGCCAGCCAGGTATCACTAATTTTTCCAGTAGTACTGTTTGAGTATTGGTTCCATGAACAAGGAATGCGCACAGCGTTAAATCCATTTTGCTTCACCAGATCAATGAGTGCTTTTGTAACTTTCGGATTACCCCAGAATGTCTCACCTCCAATGGCTTCCAGCGAGTTTCCGATGTTCCAGCCCAGATTAATTTTAGCAGCGAGTTCAACCGCGGTGCTGCTCATACCTGTGGCATCAGCTGCCAACGGTGAGGTATTGTAACTTGGATATAAAGGAGCTTTTTGTGTTACTGAAATCTGAACTGTTGCCGCATTATCAGCGGTGATGCTGATAGTTCCTGTTTTAGCATTATCGCTTGTGCTTTCTGTAGCCGTTATGTTGATGGAAATGGTTCCGCTGCTGCCTGTAGTCTGACTAAATTGCAGCCAATCAGCATCAGAACTTATGCTCCATGTTGAAGCGTCAGTAGTAATCTTTAATGCCTTTACACCACCTGCATGATCAAAGCTAAGCGTGGTGAGATCAGTTTTAATTACATAAAGATAATTGGAAGCGGTCTGAACTATAGATAACTCTACAGGTTTGGCACTGCCAGCACTAACTACCAGCGTGGCTGTACGGCTTTCTAACGTTCTTGTACTTACAGTTAATGTAACTGAACCACTGTGCCCTGTACCACTTGTACTTGATAGACTTAACCAATCTGATGCTGAATTGGTGATGCTCCATGAACTGGCATTTGTTTGAATCGTGATTTTGCTCGTTCCTCCATCAACCCCGATAGTCGCTTGAACTGGATCAACAGTAAGTGTGTTTATCCCACCTGCATCGTTGCAACTTGCCAACATGATCAAGGCAAAAAAGTAAAAAAGGAAATTTAATTTCTTCATGTGTTTTAGAATTTTGGTAACGGAAGAACCCCCTGGTAACGGAAGAATTAGTTGCCTAATCTTTTCAACATCTCTGTCTCGAAACGATTGAGGTTCTTACCCGGCATGCAAGTACCGTCTATTTTGAAAAATGAATGGTATTCAAACATCCGCTTATAGGTAACGAAATGTTGCAAACGATTGTGACTATGTGCCTTTTTTGGTAGACAATAGAGTGCCCTGCATCATTCCAGGCGAGAATACCAATAAAAAGGCCACCTGTATTAATAAGTGGCCCTGCATTTCAGAATGCAATTTCTAATTATTGAGGTAACAGATAATCAATGACTTATTACTGATTACCAATGACTATTTCGTCAGCCAAAGCCCTTTTCTTTACTACCTCTCGCAAGCCTTTTGCTTGCAGCATTTCACCCACTGTGTTCACCAGGTAAAGTGATGCTTCTATTTCTTCTTTTCGAATGGCGACGCTTTCAATATTAAAACCAAAGGGGATAGATTTTTCGGTACAGTATTGAATAAGTTCTTTTGCTATGGCAAGGGCAATCTCTACTGAGCGTGCTACCGTGTTCTCACTGGTTTTCAAATCCTCTTTCACATCATCAGGAATGTGAATACCTAGCCACTCCATAAATTGAAGTGTTTTAGCAGAACCGCACACTGTTAACGTAAAAATAAAAGTAGGTAGCGCTTGTTGTTTTTTCTCGCATGTAACCTGAAGGTCTTCTAAAACTTTTTTAGTGTAGCCAACATTAAAGATGCATTGCGAAATAAAGTATGATACTCCGGCATCTACCTTATCAAGAATGCGAACATCTTCATCATTTAATACAGCGTGTCGTTCAGGAATAGTAACAGCACCGAGTACGGAGTGACTTTCATGTTTCCGCCAAAGGTCATAGGCTTCTTTCAAAGTTGTCTTCACTACATAATCGGGTGCAGGCAGGCCAACAAATACTGGGCAGAACTTATGTTTGGTAAGATCTTCAAGCCAGAGCGTTAGTTCTTCGCTTGTAAATTTACCAGCAGGCCGATAGATTATTTTTGGAATTGAAAGAGACTGAAGGTATTGACTTGAAAACTCAAAGGGATCAAGAGCACTTGAAAAAGGAAAAGGTCTTTCTTCAGACGTGCGGGCAGATTCATCCTGAACGTCGTATACAACCAAGGCATCTATGTCAAGAGAGCAAAGATTGTTTAATGTATTTAAGGCAATTTCATTTACCTTTTCTAATGGTGTCTGTGCTTTAGGTGGTGTAATTCCATAGAGCAAAATTCCAGACTCCTTTCTTTTGATCTTGTTAAAGAACATTCAGTTTTGTTTGTTGTAAGTAAAAGTTATAAAAATATGAAATAATTGTATACGATAACCTCTATATAGAAGCGTTGAGATGTACTCATAATAGAATTTTTGTGGCTAATAACTGTTCGGTTGTTGTTTTGATTTTTAATTTTACACACTATGAAATACCTACATGCATTCCTTGCCCTCATGTTTTTAGTCTTTGCTGCGTTACAGTATAATGATCCTGATCCATATATCTGGATACCAATCTATTTGGCGATGACTGTAGTATGCGTGCTGGCTTTTAATAATAACTACCCTCGTAAGATCATGATTGGCATGCTGGTATTTTATATTGTCTATAGCATCTATTATTTTCCAGGTGTGCAGGAGTGGATGCAGCAGGATGATAAGTCTCAATTGTTCAGCAACGTTGCCAAGATGGAGCACCCCTTCATTGAAGAGTCGCGTGAGTTTTTGGGGCTTATGATTAATGTTGCAGTCTTAGGCTTCTATCTGATAATCTCCAGAAAAAAGTAAAAACCTGTTTAAATCATATAAAATCGCAGATACCGGGCTTTAAACCTGGTATTTTTATTTATATTCATGTCGTATGAAGAAGGTAGTTTTGCTGCTCGTTATCGCAGTCGTTTGCACGTTTTGTGCTCCACAAAAAGAAAAGATCCCACCGGTTACAACTATGGAAGAATCAACAGGCAAGGTAATTATATACCAGGTGATGACACGCTTGTTTGGCAACACTACTACAACGAATAAGCCCTATGGAACTATCGAAGAAAATGGAGTCGGCAAGTTTAATGACATCAATGATGCTGCTTTAAAAGGCATTAAGGATATGGGTGTAACACATGTGTGGTACACGGGTATCATTGAACATGCAATGCTTACAGACTATTCTAAATTTGGAATTCAACGTGATGATGCTGACGTTGTAAAAGGCAGGGCAGGCTCACCTTATGCTATCAAAGATTATTATGATGTTAATCCTGATCTGGCAGTTGATGTTAAGAACAGGATGAAAGAGTTTGAAGCACTCGTTGATCGAACTCACAAACAAGGTATGAAAGTACTTATCGATTTTGTACCCAACCATGTGGCTCGTGTTTATAAATCAGATCAAAAACCTCAAGGTGTGAAAGATCTTGGTGAAGGCGACAACAACGCGATCGCATTTAGTCCGAAGAATAATTTTTATTATCTGCCTGGTCAATCATTTGTAGTTCCCAAACATAATAATCCTTTTGCCAAGGATACACTCGTCACATCCTTCGATGGAAAATTTACAGAGATTCCAGCCAAGGTAACAGGCAACGATCAGTTCACGGCAAGTCCTGGAATTAATGAATGGTATGAAACGGTGAAGTTGAATTATGGAATTGATATTCAGCAGGGACGCCAAAAACATTTTGATCCTGTGCCGGATACATGGACAAAGATGCGTGATATTCTACTGTATTGGACAGCGAAAAAAGTTGATGGCTTTCGCTGTGATATGGCCGAGATGGTACCCGTTGAATTTTGGAACTGGGCTATCCCTCAGATAAAGATTGCCAACCCTGATATCATTTTTATTGCTGAGATATATAATCCCGCTGCGTACAAAAGTTATCTTGAAACTGGCAAGTTCAACTACCTGTATGATAAAGTTCAGTTGTATGACACGCTTCGTCTATTGCTGAAAGGTGAACGCAGTACCAACGATATTCATGATATTCAAGAGAGCCTGAAGGGCATCAACCGACACATGGTTCACTTTTTAGAAAATCATGATGAGCAACGTATCGCTTCAAAGTATTTTGCGGGCAATGCATGGCATGCCGTACCCGCTATGGCTGTTAGTGCCACTGTCGATCAGGGCGCAGTAATGATTTACTTCGGCCAGGAAGTAGGTGAGCCTGGTTTAGGTGTTGAAGGGTTTGGTGGTGACGATGGACGAACAACGATCTTTGATTACTGGGGAGTGCCAGAGCATCAGAAGTGGGTGAATGGTGGAAAGTACAACGGTGATTCGTTAAGCACAGATCAAAAACAATTACGCCAGTTTTATGTTGATCTTCTGAAGCTTGCAGGTTCAAACCCGGCGATTACAGAAGGCGATTATTATGACATTACCGATAGTAATATAAAAGCAAAGAATTTTAGCAAAGACGTATTGGCATATATCCGTAACAAGGGTGATGAGCGTCTGTTAATTCTGGCAACGTTTAATAAAACAGAAGTGCCAATCAAAGTACAGATTCCCTCAGAGGTTGCAACGAAGATTGGCCTGAATGCTAATGGTAATTATAGCGGGATTGATTTGCTCTCAAAAAATAATGAATTCAAATTATCAAGTCAGCTACAGTTTGAGCTGACGGCAAAACCATACAGTGCTTATATTATTAAACTGAAATAACTATCAACCAGATCATACTTACATGAAGGGCCAATCAAGAGTTATAATTGAAAATGTTCAGCCAGAGATTGATGGAGGACTTTATCCGGCTAAGCGAACCATAGGCGATAGAGTTGATGTGACGGCAGATATTTTTTCAGATGGTCATGATCATGTCAGAGCCAGAATTCTCTACAAGCATGCTTCAAGTGCTTCGTGGAAATCCATAGAAATGAAAAGTGAAGGAAATGACATTTGGGTGGCTTCCTTCTACGCAACAGAAAAGGGCAGATACATTTTTACAGTAGCTGCCTGGATTGATCACTTTGAAACCTGGTACGATGGATTTAAGAAGAAAGCTGCTGCCAAAGTAGATGTGCATCTTGAACTTCTTGAAGGCGCTGTTATGCTTCGTAAGTTATCAGGAGGGAAGAAGACTGATCTTATTAGCCTGGCTAGTCTTTTTGAAAATGCAAGTGCTTATGCAGAATCTATCCAACGTGTAGTTCATCCTGATTTTGAAAAGGTTGTTCACGAAAATCCATTTGTAGAATTTGAAACAGTTTATGAAAAAGAGTTGGAAGTTGCTGTTGAACATATCAAAGCCAACTTCAGCACGTGGTATGAATTGTTTCCGCGATCAGCTTCGTTTGATGGCAAGCACGGAAACTTTCATGATGTAATTAAACTTTTACCGCGCGTTGCGGCTATGGGTTTCGACGTGTTGTATCTTCCGCCAATTCATCCCATAGGAAAATTAAACAGAAAAGGTAAAAATAACAGTGTAAAAGCTGAACCTGGAGAGCCAGGATCACCCTGGGCTATAGGCAGCGATGAAGGCGGACACAAAGCTGTTCATCACGAACTTGGAACACTTGGTGATTACAAGCGGCTGATCGCAGAAGCTAAGAAACACGACATTGACATTGCCCTTGATCTTGCCTTTCAATGTGCACCAGATCATCCGTATGTAAAAGAACATCCAGAGTGGTTTAAGCAACGACCAGATGGTTCCATTCAATATGCAGAAAACCCGCCGAAGAAATATCAGGACATCTACCCATTTAATTTCGAATGTGATGATTGGGAAGGTTTATGGGAAGAATTAAAGTCAGTTGTTTTTTTCTGGATTGATCAGGGTGTAAAAATTTTCAGAGTAGATAATCCACACACTAAACCAATTCCCTTCTGGCAGTGGATTATTGAAGAAGTGAACAAGAATTACGAAGACATCATGTTTCTTTCAGAAGCCTTTACCAGGCCAAAGATTATGGCATCACTCGGAAAGATCGGCTTCACGCAATCCTATACCTATTTCACATGGCGCGTTAACAAAGCCGAGTTGATTGAGTACATGACTGAGTTAGTGAAAGGTCCATCCAGAAATTATTTTAGACCTAACTTCTGGCCAAACACGCCTGACATTCTTCCTTTTCACCTTCAACACCAGGGAGAACATATTTTCATAATCAGGCTGGCACTTGCTGCTACATTGTCATCTAACTATGGTATTTACGGACCTCCATACGAGTTCTACGATAATACACCAATGGAAGGCAAGGAAGAATACTTTAACTCGGAAAAGTATGAAGTAAAGCATCACGACTGGAAGAAGACCAATCGGATGACAGATATTATTTCTATTTTGAATAAGGCACGAAAAGAACATCCAGCACTTCAATCAATATGGAATATTAAGTTCTGCACGATTGAGAACTCAAACTTACTTGCCTTTATCAAAGCAACAGATGATAAGTCAAGCATCATATTAGTAGTTGTTACGCTCGATCCACATACAAGACAATCAGGATATGTACAACTGCCAAAGGATGTTTTGGGAATAAGCAATATCAATATCAAGCTTCATGATATTATGACAGACGATCATTATACATGGACACAGGAATGGAATTTTGTAGAGTTAGATCCGTTTAAAATGCCATTCCATTTATTTAAAATAGAAATCCACGAATCCAATATGTGATCATGGCAACGAAGATTATAAAAGATGGAGACCCGTTGTGGTTTAAAGATGCAATCATGTATGAATTGCATGTTCGTGGCTTCTATGATAGCAACGGCGATGGCATTGGCGACTTTCAGGGCCTGATTCAGAAGCTTGACTACCTGGAAGATCTTGGTGTCAATACTATTTGGCTTCTTCCTTTCTTTCCCTCACCATTAAAAGATGATGGCTTTGATGTTACCGAGTATTGCGATGTACATCCTGACTATGGTACCATTGGTGATTTTAAACTTTTTCTGAAAGAGGCACATCGGCGAAACATACGCGTTGTAATGGAGCTGATCTTAAATCATACATCAGATCAGCATCCGTGGTTTAAGAAATCAAGGAAATCTAAACCAGGATCACGCCATCGCGATTTTTATGTTTGGAATGATACGCCTGATAAATACAAAGAAGCCCGCGTTATTTTTACAGACGAAGAAACAACCAACTGGACGTGGGATGCTGAAGCCAAAGCGTACTACTGGCACCGATTCTATCGTCATCAACCTGAACTGAATTTTGAGAATGCCGA
The DNA here is from genome assembly GCA_035493595.1 of Cyclobacteriaceae bacterium. GTDB lineage: Bacteria > Bacteroidota > Bacteroidia > Cytophagales > Cyclobacteriaceae > DATCRE01. The sequence goes on from DATJHZ010000247.1 coordinate 22,952, forward strand.
AGTACAACTTGAAATGATTAAGGTTGTCGACTTCTGGCTGAAGATAGGTGTTGATGGTTTCAGATTATCATCTATTCCATTCTTGTTTGAAGAGGAGGGAACCAGTTGTGAGAATCTTCCACAGACACATACTTTCTTAAAAAAGCTTCGAACACACATTGATAAGTTTTATAAAAACAGAATTTTAATTGCAGAGGCTAACCTCTGGCCGGAAGATGCTGCAGCATACTTTGGCAATGATGATGAATGTCACATGAACTTTCATTATCCTCTTATGCCGAGGTTGTTTCTCGCATTAAGAACAGAAGATAGTTATCCCATTATCGATATCATTGATCAGACTCCCGAAACACCCGAAGTAAATCAGTGGGCGGTTTTCTTACGTAACCATGATGAACTTGGTTTGGAGATGGTTACGGAAGAAGAGAAAGATTACCTCTTCAAAGCTTATGCAACTGATCCTCATTCAAAAGTAAATATTGGTATTCGTCGCAGACTTGCACCGTTGTTAAATAACGACAGAAGAAAAATTGAACTTCTCAATACCATTTTGTTTTCATTGCCGGGCACACCTGTGATCTATTATGGTGATGAGATAGGCATGGGCGACAACGTTTATTTAGGTGATCGCTTTGGCGTGCGAACGCCGATGCAATGGAGTTTAAATCTTAATTCCGGATTCTCAAGTGCAAATCCGCAGCGATTATATTTACCCATCATCTCAGATCCTATCTATCGTTACGAATCTGTAAACGTGATGACACAGGAGGAAAATCCTTCTTCCTTAATGTGGTGGATGAAGAATGTCATGGCCATGCGCAAGCGTCTCAATGTATTTGGAAGAGGAGCAATGCGATTCATTGAGAGCTCGAACGCCAAGGTGCTGAGTTTTGTGAGATCATTCGAAGGTCAGAATATTGTAGTGGTAGCAAACCTCTCGCAATTTTCGCAAGCTACAACATTGAATTTAGCCGAATATAAAGATTGTGATATCACGGAGGCCTTCAGTCAAAATCGATTCATGAATGTTGGCGATGGAGATTATACCATCACTGTTGGGCCATACGGATATTTCTGGTTCCAGGTAGATAAGAGTGATGTAAAAGATAAAGGAGAGGCCAGTGGCGAACTTCCTTTGCTGAAAACAGATTACTCATGGGAACGCATTTTTGAAAGCTATAATGATGTAAGAATTCTAGAGAGAAAAATTCTTCCTCCATTTATGAAGAAGTGCCGTTGGTTTGGTGGAAAAGCCAAGGCCATCAGCAAAATGGGCATCAATAAAACCATACCCTTAAAAGTGGATGGCGATACACATTACTTTGTCGTTATTGAAGTTCATTACGTACAGCGTCTTCCTGAGTTTTATTTTACGCCGCTGAGTTTCGTTCCGTCCGATGGTATTATTGAACGAGTAGAGTATACAGCCCAAAGCGTTGTTTGCCGTGCAGAGATTCAAGGCAAGCAAGGTTTCATAATGGATAGCAGCTATAACAAAGCATTCCGTGATGCGCTGTTCATTAATATGGACAAAGAGCAGCAACTGAAAGATGATAGTGGCGGAACACTTGAATTTAATTCGAGCGTATTCACCAAAATCAATTACAGTAAGGCCATTGATTCTAAAATTCTGAAAGCCGAGCAAAGCAATACGGCATTTATTTACAATGATCAATACTTCTTCAAGTTCTATCGCAAACTTGAGAAAGAAATTAATCCCGATCTTGAAGTAGTTCGTTTCCTAACGGAGAATACTACTTTTCAGAATTCACCAAAATATGC
>DATJHZ010000248.1:0-14289 GCA_035493595.1 Cyclobacteriaceae bacterium
CTTTTCTTAACAAAAAATAATCAGACCGACTGATAATCAGTCTGATTATTTTTTTTAATCCACCTCATGAAATCTTGCGTCGCCACACATTCTTACAATCTTAGGCATGAATGATCCATGAATATGGATCAGATCTTTTTGATACTCCATAACTTCAAAGATATTCTTGTACGCCATTGGTGCTTCATCCAAACCAGAGCCAATAACCTCAACACCGGCTTGCGCCAGAAATGCATGAACATCGCTTGCCGGAATAGTTTGTTTAGCCTTAGTACGCGACATCGTTCTTCCTGCTCCGTGCGATGCAGAATTAATTGATGCTTCATTACCTTTACCGCGAACAATAAAACCTGGCGTTGCCATCGAACCCGGAATAATGCCAAGCACGCCTTCACCGGCAGGTGTAGCTCCTTTTCGATGAACAATTATTTCATTACCCAACATATCTTTCTCCTTCCACGCAAAGTTGTGATGATTTTCTATCATTGCTACTGGTTTGGTACGCAACCCAATAGCCATACGTTCATGAATCTGGTGATGACAAGCCGACGCATAATCTCCAGCAAGATTCATAGCAATCCAGTATTCTTGTCCAGCTTCGGAAGAAAGATCGAGCCATGCCAGATGTTTAGCTTCTTGTGGAAGCTCACACTGCTTCATAGCAATTTTAGTATAGTGTCCCGCAATAGTAGCACCAAGTCCTCGTGAACCAGAGTGAGAAAGTAAGGCCAGATATTTTCCAGGAGTGAGATTGTATTCATTTACAGCATCTGTAATTTCTACAACACCAAATTCCACAAAGTGATTACCACCACCGGATGATCCGAGTTGTCTCCATGCTTTATCTTTTAATTCCTTAACCAACACAATCTCGTTAAAAGCATTATGTTCAAGAACCTCGTGGTCTTTAGGATTTTTGAAAGTAGCAATACCAAATTTGGTATTGCTCACCAACATCTTTTTCAATTCCTCTTTCTTTTCATCAAGCATTGATACAGGCAGATAGTATAACGATAAACACATTCTACATCCAATGTCAACGCCAACAGCATAAGGAATAACTGCATTGTTGATTGCCAGTACTCCACCGATAGGTAAGCCATAACCCTGATGAGCATCAGGCATGAGCGCACCTGCAACTGTTACAGGAAGTTTCATCGCTGTTTCCATCTGACGAATAGCACCCTGCTCAATAGCATCAGCGCCGTAGATCTGATATGTTTTGCCTTCTGTTAATTGGATACCGGAATCTACAGGTTCAAGCAGTATTTGAATCAATGGTTTCAGAAGTGGATTACTTTCATGCGATAATGGTGATTTGAGAACGTCGCTTAGCAATGTGAGTTGTTCATCAATTGTCATTGAAGAATATTCGTTATTAATTATTTCCAGCGCTATACCAATAGCTTTACCTTCTTTGAAGCCTAGTTTAATCAGATTATTTCCTGTTAAGTTCATTGTAATTTGTTTTTTTACTGATACAAAGATGTATCCAGGGTGCGCAGCCTATTTGCGTAGCGCTTTATTCCAATAAAATTATTGACTTAATATTCAATAATAAATTATTGTTCGATTATTCAGCATTAAAAAAACATTGTTTCAAAACTGAATTAAGTACCGAAGGAGAGATTTGAACTCTCAAAACCTGGTGTCTAAAACCAGTACGTATGCCAATTCCGTCACTTCGGCAGAAAGGAGTTAGAAGGATTTGAACCTTCAGTCTGCTGGTTCGTAGCCAGCTGATTTTCCAGTTAATCTATAACTCCAAAAAAAAATTGTCAGGATAGCTGGACTTGAACCAACGGCCTCCTCATTCCAGGTGAGGTAATCTACCAACTGATATATATCCTGATAAAAAAATAAAACAGGCGAAAAACGATAAGCGACAAGTTGCTCTACCACTGAGCTATCACGCACTTTAAATTTTTAATTAGCACGTGAGCAGGACTCGAACCTGCGACCCACCGAATCTGAATCGAAGTAACGCTTATCTACGGCACTGATTTATTTCTAAAATTATAAGAAGGGCAAAGAGCCAACAGAGACCATTAACTTGACAGGTTGAAGTAACTCTGGTGTACGGCACCTTCTATAAAAGAGCAACAATTATAAAGTGGGGATTTTCCCTTAACGAAGTACCACTATATGTACGGCATCTTTTATTTTTTCAATACAAATACAATAAGGAGTAAAAGGCGAAGCAAGTAACGGGGCTGCGCGTGCCGGGAGTCGAACCCGGAACACTTTCCCTGAGAGGGTCAGGGTAGTGCTTCCTCCCCTTTATTGGAGCGAAGTAACTCACTTCTACGACATCCTTATTTTTTCAATGAACAACGTGTGACCCTACCCAGATTCGAACTGAGATTCCTTCACAGGCAGTATGGCTCTAAATGCGCTTCCCTACTTTACTTCTTTAGAGTGATATTTCGGTGCATCTGCAAATTCTATCCGGTAAAGCGAAAAGCTCTATCGGAATCATCCATACACACTGCGGACAGTATCAATCTTTTACCGCAGACTTTTCCTTTTAAGCTATAAGGTCTTTTAAAACCTCCCCTTCCAAAATGAAGGGGAGGGGTAGCTTTCATAATTCAATTTTCTCTATTTCTGTTAACGCATGCTGCCCCTCTTCCAATGATGCTAACACATCAAAAATTTTATCAGACCAGCCTGCGATTAAATACACGCCATCTTCTTTTATATCAATTGGTGTATTACCGTATCCCGCAAGATCAAACAGATACAATCGTGCCTGAGGTGCAATTCTTAAATATTGTTTCCATAATGATGAAACACTTTTGCTCATCAGATTATCGGCTACATTCGAATTCCACAACTGGCAGTCGGTAAACATCATGATCTTATCAACTACTTTGTTTCTATTGATCAGATCCTGCAACACCAGATATCCGTTTGTTGCGTAACCCACTTCGCCTTCACGCTTATAAAACTCCTGCACGTTGGCAAGAATATTTATGCGTGATACGTTAATGATTTTCCAGCTATCACCAAACATACCCGTTTGAACCTGGCTGCAACGCGATTGTAATAACATGGCCAGCATCAACCCAATATCATAGTTAAGTATTTTACTCTTATCAGATATTGGTTTCTGCATAGAACCTGAAACATCGCAGGCAATCAGTACCGAAGTATCTCTTCCAAATCCACGAATGTTTGCTGCACTATGTGCTACTGCCTGCTCAAGAGCATCAAGCACCATGGGTACTTTCTCTGATTGCAGAACAACAATCTCCCGGTATGCCGCCAGAAAACGAAATGGCAACTGCTTTGCTTTAGCAACTTCATTACGATTCGCTAAACGCGCACAAACTTTCTCCATCGCTTCAACAGAAACTTCTGCTTCAATAATGTTACGTAGGTTACGCATCAAGGCCATGTAGCCTACCTTATCACTTGCAATCAGCTCTTCCCATGTTGCACGAAAAGCAAGTCGTTTCTGTGTTTCGTTCGCAAACTTCTTTTGACCTAATGCGGATAACTCAGTTTCCCATGTATATGGAGTTGCCAGCGTAGCGTTCGCTATTTTATTGAAAACTTCTTGTTGCCGTTCGTTAATAGCTTTCGGGTGAACAATAAAAAGAGCATCCTTTAACTTAATCTCACCAGCGCGATCATACTTGGCAAACTGATATTCATCAAAGCGATTGAACGCTCCTGCTAATCCCTTCTGAATTTGCTTGGAAATCTTGTTCAACTTCTTTGTGCCCTTGCGTTCATTTGCCAATTGATAATAGGCCAGCAACTCTGTAATCTCATCAGCGCGTTGCACTACGCCTGCCACCGTTTTTCCAACAACGCTGTTACCAGATTGTGACTTGGCTAACTCTACTGCCAGTACTAACGGCATCGTACGCATGTACATTCGGTTACGTGCATAAATTGCCAGACGTCCAACAAAGTCTGCGTCATTTCTAAGAATCAATTCACGAATACGATCCATGCGTTTATCAGCTGACTCATAAAATTTGTTTGACAGCGATGTTGTTACCACTGCGCTATAAAGCTCCATGCGCACATCCAGTGCAAATGAAGGTGCGCCTTCATAGTTTTTAACAGACTGTTTTGTTTTACGAAATACATTGAATCTCATAACCGTTTCGTTTAATTGATGATACAAAGGTTTATACCAACTGCGCAACCTATTTGCGTACTGAAAATATTTTTGTTCTTTTAGCAAAATATTTTTCGATGCCCGTAAATAGAAATGCCCTGATCCGTTATCGAACCATTGATAACTGCCTGCGTAACAAATACAAGAAATATACACTCGAAGACCTCGTTGAGTCCTGTTCCGATGCTCTTTATGAATATGAAGGCATTGATAGAGGCGTGAGTAAAAGAACTGTGCAGATGGATATCCAGATGATGCGCAGTGATAAAATAGGCTACAACGCTCCTATTATTATAGAGGATAAGAAATATTATCGTTATGAAGATCCTGATTACTCTATTACAAATATTCCATTAACCGATCAGGATTTAGGAAAACTTACCGAAGTAGTTGAGATATTAAAACAATTTAAAGGATTCAGCCATTTCCAGGAATTGAGTGGCATGGTCCAAAAGCTTGAAAATAAAATATACACGGCCCGAACAAATACTGAGCCCGTAATTGACTTTGAGAAGAATGAAAATCTAAAAGGACTGGAATATATAGAGCCGTTATATCAGGCCATAATTAAAAAAACTCCTTTGGTGCTAGAGTATCAATCTTTCAAGGCTAAAAATGCAAATACATTTGATTTCCATGCCTATTATTTAAAAGAGTATAGAAACCGTTGGTTTGTTATCGGGCTTTCAAAAAGAAAAGGTGAAATTCAGAATCTGGCCTTAGATCGTATCGTAAGCATTTCGGACTGCCCTAGAAACTTTATTGGCAAACCAAAAGATTTCAATCCTTCTGAAATTTATAAAAACATATTAGGTGTTACTGTCAATCAAAATGGCAAGACAGAAAAGATTTTAATTCTTGCTGACCATCAAACCGCACCTTATATTCAAACTAAGCCAATTCATCATACGCAACGAATTGAAGAAACTCTTCCAAATGGGGTAATATTTTCTTTTGATGTTCAATTAAATTTTGAATTAGAAAGAGAGCTATTAGGTTTTGGAGACCGTATTCGGGTATTAGCTCCTGAACGATTGAAACAAAAAATCAAAGTGATTCTCACACACGCTCTTGATCAATACCAATATGACTTAACAGATAATGTTTTAGCCGGTTCAATACAAAAATTTAATTATAAAGGTTTTGCCGTACTACAACACGTGTATTCAAAAAAAGAAATTAATCATATTAAGAGCAGAGTCGATCAGTACTTCAAATTAAAAAATGAAAAGAATGTACACGCATTGCGAAATGTGTTACAAGAAATTCCAGGATTGGCCTCTACCGTTCTTAATTCTAATCTGCTGCATATCCTAAAAAAAATTAATCCCAGACTATTCCTAACGAAGGCCATATTTTTTGATAAGACGCCAGATGCTAATTGGTATGTAACCTGGCATCAGGATATTACTATCAATGTAAAAAACAGAGTCGAACTTGATGGCTATTCTGGGTGGACGAAAAAGTTTGATGTTCATGGTGTATGCCCGCCTGAAGATATTTTACATGACACCATTACTGTAAGGATTCATTTAGATGATGCTGACGAAAGCAACGGCGCATTAAAAGTTGTAGCAGGTTCGCACCATAAAAAATTAAGTACAGATGAAATTAGTCTGATCAGTCAAAACTGTACACCTATTGTTTGCGAAGTCAATGCGTGTGGCATTCACATCATGAAACCACTGCTGTTACATGCATCAGGAAAAGCTACTACGATGAAGCATCGGCGAGTGATTCACCTGGAATTTAATACGATAGAATTACCAGACGGCATGGAATGGGCTGAACGTTTAAAAGTATTTTAGACAAAATAGGTGAAACTCTCACCAGAAATAAACGCAACGTGCATTCTTAAAAAGAATGGAGTCTTATTGCGTGCTCTGTAAACAAAACATATTATATAAAGCTTCTCATTTCTGTCTATGTACGTTGAAGTAGCTTAAAAAAAGATTAAACAATCTCATCATTTTTTTGTCGACGCAACGTTTATTAACGGTATTGCATAACTCATTGCTTTTCTCAACAGACATTTCACCTGCACATTCCATTCAAAAACCTATAATGCAATTTCAGATATACTGCATCTTAAAGTATTGCCGTATTTATGCTAAACAATTTCACCTATGAAAAATATCATTTTAAAAATTACAGCACTTGTTATTGTGACAGGTGTTATGGTTCGTTGCAGTGATAGCGGAGTAACTTCGTCAACGTCGGCAACAGGTAGTTCATCCTCTTCACTTCTCGATGTAGCACAAACTTCAGGGCAACTCGCTAGCGGATCAACCTTCACTATCAGTGAAAGCAGTACAGATAGCACCAGCACCAAGCCTGGACATCATGGATTTGGAAAACACAAAGGCAAACCGGTATTGCTTGATGGCATTGGATTACTCGCGCCAACTGATGAAATTCTTGCACTGATAGACGCCGAAAGCGCAAGTGATTTCAGAGGACTTCGGGTTTCTAAAAATGGTGGCGCTACTATTACTAATTATGATGCCGACGGAAATGTTGTTACACTTTCAACACCAAGCAGCGATGGACCACAGGGATGCAGCTTTAGTGGTCATCAGTTTCCAGTATATGATTCCCTGCTATCAACGATTGTGAAAACTGTTATTGATTTTGGATCAGGTGTTACGTATAAGCATGACACGATCAGCATAGCACGCTCAGGTAAAATTACTATTGTGCGGTCAGGCAGTGGTTCAACAAAATCTGAAATAACAACTTTTGAAAATTATGTTGTGAATGGAATAACGATCGAGGGTACAAAAACAAGAATCAGTACTTTCAATAGCGCTACCGGAGTTGGTAAATCTAAAACTACTGTAAGCGATGGAAAAATAACATTAGCAGATGGTACTGTAACAACCTGGTCAAGTGATAAAACAAGAACATCCACTATCACATTAGATTCTTTAACGAACAAACCTGTAAGCGGAACAATTGTAACGGATGCCAATACCAGTGTTGTTACTGCAGGTGGCACTGTTATCTACTCTAATTCAACAACAACACCGCTTACAGAAAATATTGCATGCGGCAGAGAAAGACATGGTCCGGTAAGTGGCACATTAGAAACACACTATCGTGACAATGCCATTACTGTAGACTTTGGTGATGGAAGCTGCACCAATCGCAACATCACAATAACTATAAATGGTGTAACAACAACAAAAACAATTGGTGGTTAGTGAGGGGGCGTCAGTAAACTGACGCGTGTTTGGGGCCTCTGTGTATATTTTTTACAGGGGCCTTTTTTTATTATCAAATCGCCAGCATACTTTTCGATAGTGCATAATTCAATTATAGTTTATATTGCTATAAATAATTTAATTATGCTCAACTCTGCTACACTAAAAAAGAACCCTAACCTATTTGTCTTTCTTCCGGTTTTCTATGTAGTCTGGTCGGACGCAGTGCTTACCCCAAGCGAGATCAGCTCTCTGCAACGCTTAATTGAAAGTCAGCAATGGCTCAATGCAGATGAGAAAAAATTATTACTGGAACAGCTCGATCCGGCAGCACCTCCATCGCCTGATGAGTTCAAAGCATGGTTAACAGAAATTAAAAGTGTACTAGATACTTCATCTGCCGAAACACATATTAGTCTTATTGATATTGGTATTGCGCTAGCTCAGCATCACTTAACAAAGGAATCTGCCATCTTGAATCAGGCAAAAGAATCTCTTCAATCCATGGAAGACAGTCTGGGATTGATCAGCAGTGAATCTGTATTTCATTTCTCACCCGAGAGCAGAAAAACAATTACCCAGCATCATGGCACACAGAATACATTTACAATTGAAACACTCACCGCGATATTGGATGGACAGCATGCTGGCATTATTAATAAAGTAAAAACACTTTTATCAGATCCAACCTTCAGGTATATAGATTCAGATAATCTTGCTACCAATCGCGAACAGGTGTTGACATGGTGCCATCACCTGGCGAAACAAGGTTTCGGATCCATGGCTTATCCTAAAGAGTATGGCGGCAGTGGCGATATGGGTTCTTACTTCGCTATTATGGAAGCATTAAGCTATCATGATCTAAGTCTTGTTATAAAATTTGGAGTACAGTTCGGCTTGTTTGGTATGAGCGTTTATTTTTTGGGAACTGAAAAGCATCATCGTACATATCTAAAAAACATTGGCACGCTTGAACTTCCTGGTTGTTTTGCCATGACGGAGACAGGTCATGGTTCTAACGTTCGTGGCATTGAAACAACGGCTACCTATAATCATTCAAACAAAACATTCATCATTCACACGCCATTGCCACAGGCACAAAAAGAATACATCGGCAATGCAGCATGCCATGGACAAATGGCAACCGTGTTTGCCAAGCTTATTGTTGATGGAAAAGATTATGGTGTCAGTGCCTTCCTCGTTCCTCTACGGGATAAAAAAGGAAATGTAAATCCAGGTGTTACCATAGAAGACTGTGGACGCAAGATGGGACTGAATGGTGTTGATAACGGAAAGATTAAATTCAACAATGTTGTAATACCATACGACAACATGCTGGATCGTTTCGCTCAGGTAACGGATGAGGGAAAATTTGCGAGTCCGATAGCCAGTGATAACAGACGCTTCTTTACGATGCTAGGTACTTTAGTCGGAGGTCGCATTGGTATACCACGTTCTGGACTTAGCGCCGCTAAATCAGGACTCACAATAGCCATACGTTACGCTGATACCCGAAAACAATTTGGGCCGGAAGGTGGAGCAGAGGTTCCTATTCTTAATTACAGAACACATCAGCGTAGACTCATGCCATTACTCGCGAATGCTTATGCGCTACACTTCTCATTAAATTATCTCACCAATCGTTTTCTCACGCGAACAGAAGAAGACATGCAGGAGATTGAAGCATTAGCTGCAGGTCTCAAAGCATTTTCAACATGGAACACAACGCACACACTACAAGAGTGCCGTGAGTGTTGTGGTGGCAAAGGCTATCTCGCTGAAAACAGAATTAATGCACTTAAAAATGATTCAGAAATCTACACCACCTTCGAAGGTGATAATACTGTATTGATGCAACTCGTAGCGAAAAGCAGGTTAACAGAATTTAAGCAAGAGTTCAGCAACATGAACGTATTTGGCATTCTGAACTATGTGGCTGATCAGGCGCGAACATCACTTACCGAAATGAATCCACTTATTGTTCGCAATACAGATGATGATCACTTGCTGAGTTTTGAGTTTTTACTAAATGCATTTAAGTATCGGGAACGAGATATCTTAACTTCGGCAGCCAAGCGTTTGAAACGTCACATCACAAGCGGTATGGATTCGTTTGATGCCTTCAATGTAGTACAACATCATTTGGTACAAGTTGGCTTCGCCTATATCGAACGAATTATTCTTGAGCAATTCATAAAACAAGTAGAGATAACAAAAGACGCAGGCTGTAATGCTATTCTAAAAAAACTATGTCAGCTATTTGCATTATCGCAAATCGACAATAACAAAGGTTGGTATTTAGAGAATGGTTATATGGAAGGTGTGAAGACAAAAGCCATCCGAAAACTTGTTAATCAACTTAGCTGGGAGATCAGGCAGGAAGCAGTGCCATTGGTTGATGCTTTCAACATACCCGATAGTTGTCTTGCTGCGCCGATAGCAGTTGGAAATTAAATAGTCAATAGTCAATAGTCAATAGTCAATAGTCAATAGTCAATAGTCAATAGTCAATAGTCAATAGTCAATAGAATTTTTTTCTCAAAAATAAATGGGTTAAAGAAATCTGAAATCTGAAATCTGAAATCTGAAATCTGAAATCTGAAATCTGAAATCTGAAATCTTTTAATTCAAAAATGCGAAGAGAATAATATCTCTTCGCATTTTATTAATTAGCTAATAGTAAATCAATACAGATAGTTAAGTGCTACTTTATCATCTGTATTAAAAGGTCTGTCGCCACCATCAGTACAAGCAAGCATCCATGACTTAGCGGCATTTGTTGCTGTGGAAGGAGTGCCTGGGATAAGGTTAGCACCAATACCTCCATCGCCTTCGTTAGAAGTAGAACCACCGCAGCTTATAGCTCTGTTATAATAATCAGTATGACGGAAACCAATACAATGACCCATCTCATGTGCCATGATTGTGGCAATACCATTAACAGTCAAACCATAAGTAGAAACTAATATTCTGCTCATTTTAATTGTGCCGTAAGGGTTGCCGGAAGAGGTTGGAAATCCTGAAGAACCAAGAACACCACTATTCTCATCAGTGCTTGATAAGGTTGAGTATTTCATGTTGGCACCACTGCTTGATGTTACACGTGTAAATGTAAGACCAAGACCTAGCGCATTATATCTAGCTATGGCAACATCCAGAGCAGAGATATAGGTTGAGCCAAATGTACTGGACGACATGTACACTTTAATGGTACGTGGTGTACCTGTTACTAAATTATTGGTTGAGTACTGCTCTACTTCAGGAACACGAGTGCCAGCTTTCATTTCAGCCAGATCTTTATCTGTAAGATAGATGTCACCTTCTACCAGATATCCATTTTCAAATTTGAAAGGTGCTTTGTTTGTAACATCGAATCCAAGACTTACAAGCTTGGCTTGTACATCACTTGAAACTCGTTTGTCAATTGTGGAAGCAGTTGACTCGTCTGATTGTTGACATGAAAACTGTGTTGCCGTCAATAGCAGCAACATACCGATAAGGCATGATGTTTTTCTCATTGTTAATACGTTTAGGTTAATAAAGGTTTCGCTGTGCACAGCTTGGGCATGAAAATATACATTCGCATAAGATTGTAAAAACACAAAAACGCAATACCTGATAAATACCTGTGGTGTTTTTCTTTTTTACCTTTAAATTGAATGTTTATTAACCTACAACACCTTAAAAATAAGGTTATCTGCTGAGAGCATGAGAGTGATTTTTTTTCTACTGATGATGTTGTCATGCTCTTGCATGGTGTACTCACAATCAAGATTATCTCCTAAATTTTATTCTATCAACGCCAGAGTTGGAAACGATACCAGCTACATGCAGTTCTCCGTTGGATATCATGACTTTGAAAAATTCATAGGTGATTACAAAAATCGTATTACAATTCTCCATTCTTATAAACAAGCTAAAGTAAGTTTAGTGAGAGCCAGTTATAAAATTGCAGCTCATGAATTTTCAATCGATTCCAACATTGTGTTTGTTGACATTGTACGTAGCGCTACTCCTGAGGCGGGTACTGATTATTTCAATACTGCCTTCAATAGAATAAATATGGTTCGCGATCAATTCCCAACATTAAATGGAATTGATCAGAAAGTCCTTATTAAAGAACAGCGCTTCGACACTACTAATATTGATTTACTAAACAGATCATTTAAAACAACACTTGCCTCTACAGCAACTTCACAGCATGCAACAACCATTGCCACTATTATTGCCGGTGCCGGAAACTCTTCAGATAAAACAGAAGGCGTTGTTAGCCATGCTTTAATTGGTTCGTCTGATTTCGAGAATCTTCTGCCTGATACTGATGACGTGTTTACTTCAGGAAACATTCATCTCGAGAATCACTCCTATGGAGTTGATATTGAAAACTACTACGGCAATGAAGCTGCTGCTTATGATCAGCAAGTGTATACTAATCCAACCATACTGCATGTGTTCTCTGTTGGCAACAGCGGAGGTTCTCAACCGGCAAGCGGAACGTATCAAAATCTCTCGTATGCAAATCTTTCAGGCAATTTTAAACAAGCTAAGAACATAATAACAGTTACATCTGTAGATACCTCCTTTATAGTGAACGTACGAAACTCAAAAGGTCCAGCTTATGACGGGCGTCTTAAACCAGAGCTCACAGCATTTGGTCAGGATGGCACATCAGACGCTGCAGCTATTGCCACTGGTATATGTGCACTACTACAAGAGCGATATGTAGCGCTCTATGAAAAATTTCCAACAGTTGCTGAAATCAAAAGCATTTTAATTGCCAGTGCTGATGACATTGGTCAGGATGGCATTGATTTTTCATCCGGCTATGGAAGCATCAATGCCATACGTGCGCTTTCATTATTGGATAAAGGAAATTTTATATCTGTTAATGTTAATAAAGGCGATGTAAAAACATTACCTATCGATGTTCCTTCATCAACTCACAAGTTAGTTGTTGCCGTAACGTGGATAGATCCACCGGCTGTTCAAAATAGTTCTGTAGCACTTGTTAATGATATTGATGCAATTTTATCCGATGGTACAAATAATTTCTCCCCCTGGGTATTGAGCACAAAACCATTGGCCGACTCCTTAGATGCAAAAGCTGAACGAAGGCCAGATCACATAAACACAGTAGAATACTTTTCAATAGATGACCCAGTAGCAGGCTCCTATCAATTAACAATAACTGCACCTGATATTGCAACATCGCAATCTGTAACTATGGCCTACTGGTTTGAAGAGGAAAAAAGTTTTGCGTGGAATTACCCAACACATAATGACAAGCTCGAAGCCAATCAAAAAACTTCGCTGTTATGGAATGTACAGCATGTGCAAACGGGTACACTCTCCTTACAACTAAACAATGGTGATTGGAAAACTGTAAAGGAGGATATCGATCTCCTCTCCAACTTTCACTGGCTACCACCAGATACTCTAAGTTGGGCACGACTAAAAATGAAAATTGACGAACTTGAATTTGTGAGTGACTCCTTTTTGATTTCTCCTAAACCTTCACTTACAGTAGCTTTTGATTGTGACGCACAGTTTGCTCTGTCATGGAAAGCCATACCAGGTACTGACGCCTACGATATTTACACAATGGGCAATCAATATCTTCAATTATTTACGTCTGTATCGGATACAACAATTACACTTCCAAAATCAACGAACTATTACTTCACCATTGTGCCTAAGTCTAATACGCTCACTGGTTTAAAAAGTGAAACTATAAACTATACCAATCAGGGAGCTCTCTGTTATATAAATCTTTTTGATGCACAACGTTATGAAGATGATCGTATCACATTACAATTAACATTGAGTTCGAAGCTTTATGTTGATAAGGTTATTATCTATAAAATCCTCGCTAGGGATACTACTCAATTTGTAGGCGAGTCATCTGACAATTTTGTATTGAATAATACATGGTATGACAAGAACCTCGTTGGAGGTGAAATGCAATATTTCGCAGAGGTGATTTTATCAAGTGGAGTACACATCAAGTCAGATGTACAGTCTGTCTTCATAGAACAAAAAGGTAAAGCCATGCTATTCCCCAATCCTGTTTATGACGATGAGTTAAGTATCTTATCAGAAGGCGAAGGCTTGCATGTTGTTATCATTGATTTGCTTGGCAATGTAATCATGTCGAAAAGCCTGACCTCAACACTGGATAAAATAGATACGAGCGCACTAACTCCTGGATTATATATTCTTGAATTACTTCGCGATAGCAGGTTACTCGACAGTAAGAAATTTTTGAAGTTATAACTACGTCTTAATTTGTAAGACACGTTATTGATTCCATAATTAATTTACTGGTATCAGTAGGCACTGTCACCTCAACAACATTATTGCGGGACTTATCGATTGTACTTTTACGTGTTGATACTTTTATCGTTTCAATCTCATTTGAGAGAAATAAAGCAAGTTCTTTTTTATGACCAAAGTCTCCTCCAAAAAATATAGAGAATTCCGCATCACAATTGAAGCCACCATTGTTTAACATCTCTAGTTTGGTACCGTCTCTAAAGACAACATTCATTTTATTAGTCTCATCAACACAATCGCCACCACCAAAGACTGTAATAGAAAGTACTATAGTTCTTTCCATGGCAAGAAGTGCCAGACTTAATTTATTTTTCTCATCTTTTTTGATCACAATATCATCCTTTGTGCTACTTACATACACCTCCTTAACAGAATCGAATTGCGTAAGTATGCGTGAGTCGCATGGTGAAGTTGTTTGAGCACAAATGATATTTGTGTACAGGCAAATGAAAATGGCGAGGATCGTTTTCATAGCTAAAAGGTTGGTTATCTAAGCTACAAACAACAACTTAAATTGCCTACAGAAAGTTGTAAGTTAATTATGCAGAGGTTATTGCCTCTCTTAGAAAATTATTCATTGGCTTCATTGATTTTGCAATGGAAGCAACATCTTTCAGA
>DATJHZ010000249.1:0-2748 GCA_035493595.1 Cyclobacteriaceae bacterium
AGTATCTGAAAAAACAAATCAGAAAATGACGTATACAGTAGCCGTTGTAGACGAAGGCTTACTTGACATCACTCGCTTTAAAACACCAGATCCTTGGAACAGATTCTATGCACGTGAAGCTTTAGGTGTAAAGACCTGGGATTTATTTGACAACGTAATGGGCGCGTTTGGCGGTAGTATTGAAAGACTGCTTGCCGTTGGTGGTGATATGGAAGCGAAAGCGAAAGATGATGATGCACGTGCTAATCGCTTTAAACCTGTTGTTAAATTCTTCGGTCCGTTTACATTGAGCGGCGGATCAAACACGCATAAATTTATCATGCCACAATACGTTGGTTCAGTTCGCACCATGGTTGTTGCTGGTTACGAAGGTGCGTATGGCAAAGAAGAAAAAGCCACACCTGTTCGCAAACCACTGATGGTATTGGCAACACTTCCGCGTGTACTTGGACCGGAAGAAACATTGAAACTTCCCATCACACTCTTCACACAAGAGAAAAGCATTCACAATGTTAAAATTGATGTTAAGACTACCGGACCACTAACCGTTACCAGCGGCGCAAGTCAAACCGTGAGCATGAGTGCTGGTGGTGACATGACAGTTAATTTTGATATGGCCGTAAAATCAGCCACAGGCAAAGCAACGGTAGAAGTTACTGCATCATCAGGGAACTTTAAGGCAACTGATGTTATTGAAATTGAAGTTCGCAATCCAAACACACCTGTCACTAAAACTACTGAATCCGTATTAGAAGCAGCTAAATCGTGGAGTTCAGATGTTGTTCCATTTGGTATCAGTGGAACCAACTCTGCTGTACTGGAAGTTTCAAACATGCCGCCGATAGACATGGGCTCACGTCTTCGTTATCTGATTCATTATCCATACGGATGCATTGAGCAGACAACATCATCTGTATTCCCTCAGCTATACTTAGACCAGGTAAAAGTGTTGACGGAAACCGAAAAGAATACAATTCAGCGCAATGTTACAGCAGGCATCGAACGATTAAAATCATTCATGACGCGCGACAATGGATTTTCATACTGGCCAGGTTACGAAAGCTCTGATGCCTGGGGATCATCGTATGCCGGACATTTCTTAATCGAAGCCGAAGCCAAAGGATATTACGTGCCAGCTGATATGTTGAAACGATGGAAAAAATATCAGAAGAACAAAGCTCTCGAATGGCGACGCAACGACAGTTATTACAACTCAGATCTGATGCAGGCTTATCGTTTATATACATTATCATTAGCCGGTGCACCTGAAGTAAGTTCAATGAACAGGTTGCGTGAGATGAGCAGTTTATCACCTAATGCTTCATGGACATTAGCAGCAGCCTACGCCAAAGCAGGTCAACCAGAAGCAGCGAAGAAACTCATCGCTAATCTCTCTATGAAAATTACACCATATCGTGAGATGGGTTACACCTATGGATCTGATCTGCGTGATCGCGCGCTTATTCTTGAAACATTAAGTTTGCTAAACGACAGAACAAAAGGATTCCAGATATTGAAAGAAATTTCAAGTGCCCTAAGCAATTATGGTTACTGGATGAGCACACAGGAAGTCGCCTATTGTTTAAAAGCAGTCACTGCTTTCGCCGGAGCTGAGAAACGTGGCGACTTGAAATTCTCCTACACTATCAATGGCAAGTCTGTTTCAGCAACGGTGAACAAACCTATCGCGCAAATACAATTACCAATTCAGGGAACTCAAAAACTGGCTGTGAAAATTCAGAATGAAAGTTCGGGTATACTCTATGCCAGAGTGATCGCTGAAGGTACACCTGCACGTGGACAGGAGGAAGATGCCGAAAGCAACCTTGGATTGAGTGTACGTTACACCGATACAGACGGAAGAGAAATTGATGTTACCAGACTCGAACAGGGAACTGAGTTTATGGCTGAAGTTACAATCAATCATCCTGGCGTGCGTGGTACGTATGAGAATCTGGCATTAGCGCAGGTATTCCCTTCTGGTTGGGAGATCAATAATCTTCGTTTAACTGGTGATGAAAACTTTGCAGCAAGCAGTGCATTTACCTATCAGGATATTCGCGATGACAGAGTGTATACATTCTTTAACCTCGGTGCTCTAAGTCGTGTTACATACCGTGTAATGCTGACAGCAAGTTATGCAGGTACTTATTATTTGCCTGCCGTAAGTTGTGAGGCTATGTATGACAAGAGCATCTATGTTCGCAAGAAAGGATATACAGTAGAGGTTGTGAAGCCAGCAGGAGTTCAATAAAGTTTAAGGTTTCAAGTTCCATGTTCAAGGTTTACAAACTTTGAATATGGAACTTGGAACTTCTATATACCACATCCGTATATAAGCATTTCAAAAAATATGGATACCAGGAAAGCTTATAATCTTTGGGCTTCACAATACGATACAAATAAAAACAAGACTAGAGACCTGGAGGCGTTGGCATTGCGAGATGCATTGAAAGATATCTCTATCGATCGCTGTCTTGAGATTGGTTGTGGCACTGGGAAGAATACCGAGTGGCTTGTTCCAAAAGCAAACCATATTACTGCCATTGATCTGTCGGATGAGATGCTTGCCAAAGCAAAGGAAAAAATATCATCTACCAAGGTTCAATTTAAACAAGCCGATATCACAAAGCCATGGCAATTCGCTGATGGCACTTATGATCTTATTTCATTTAGCCTTGTGCTGGAGCATATCGAAAATCTGGAACCTATATTCAATGAAGCTTATAAAGTATTAAAACCCGGAGG
>DATJHZ010000250.1:0-7497 GCA_035493595.1 Cyclobacteriaceae bacterium
AGTTTTTGAGATTGCCGATTCAAGTTTGCGCAAGAATTACGACAGCATGCGTAACCTCATGGCGCAGGCTATTCAGGAACTTCAGTTGCTGAAAGATCACAAAGATGGACTTACCGGTGTACCAACAGGTTTCTCTACGCTTGACAGGATGACTTCGGGCTGGCAAAAATCAGATTTGGTTATTATCGCAGCCCGCCCTGGTATGGGTAAGACGGCGTTTGTGGTTTCGGCTATGCGTAATGCCGCTGTAGATTTTAAACAACCTGTAGCTATCTTCTCTCTTGAAATGGCTTCTGTTCAGTTGGTTAATCGTATGATTTCTGCCGAAGCAGAATTGGAAGGCGAGAAAATCAGAAAAGGAAACCTGGCTGACTTTGAGTGGCAGCAATTAGTTCATAAAACAAATAAGCTGGCATCAGCACCTATCTTCATTGATGATACACCAGCGCTTTCTATCCTTGAACTTCGTGCAAAATGCAGAAGGCTTAAGGCAGAACACAATATTCAGTTAGTCATTATTGATTACCTGCAGCTCATGCGTGGCGATGCAGGTGGTAACCGTGAACAGGAAATTGCTTCGATCTCTCGTGCGTTGAAAGGTATTGCGAAAGAATTAAGTGTACCGGTGCTGGCACTGTCGCAGTTAAGTCGTAGCGTGGAAACCCGCGGTGGTGATAAACGTCCGCAGCTTTCTGACTTACGTGAATCTGGATCTATCGAACAGGATGCTGATATTGTTATGTTCCTCTATCGTGCTGAGTATTATAAGATCACACAGGACGAAGATGGCATGCCTACACAAGGCATGGGTGAAGTTATTATTGCCAAACATAGAAACGGTTCAACCGGTACAGCCAAGCTTAAATTTATTGGTAAGTACACCAAGTTTGCTGACTTCGATATGCCGAGCAGCGATAATCCATTCTCAGGCATGATTACCCGCGAGAGCAAACTCAATTCATTTGACGATAGCGGTTTTGATCGTCCGCCAATGTTACCAAGAGGTGGTGATGATGACGATACACCGTTTTAAAAAATGATGCGTGAGAGTAACTTGAAGCTGTGCCTGCACAATTAAAGTTATCTACTCTTACTCTCCAAATTTTCTGACTCACAGCTCATAGCTCAAAACTATTATTGAGCGTATCTTTTTTCTTTCTTAGGATTAAATTGAAAAATAAATTGTTCTTTAGAGGACTTTTTATTTTACAATGGTGAGATTGAATTTGATAGTATTCAGGCGCTTAATCTTTGGATTTTTTTTGTTCATGCTCTCATGTGTAAATCATGATCTGGCCCCGAAGAAATTTGACTGCACTAAAACCACACTCACACTGGCGTTAGATTCGGTATCAGCGGCTACAGCTTGTGGCATTGCTGATGGTGTAATTTATGTAACAGCGCAAGGAGGTGATGAGCCATATTCCTTTCGTGTTAATGATCAAATACCTTCAACATCAAATACAATAGGAGAACTTCTATCTGGTGTTTATACCGTAGCCGTTACAGATAAGAATGGTTGTGAAAAAACACTGGAAAATATTAAAGTGCTGGCTGATGGTTTTGAATTCACCGCTACAACAACAGAAGATAATGAATGCATAAATCACAATGGTTCTGTTACGATTGATGTGCAAAGCGGCAATGCACCGTTTCAATATAAGCTTGGCGCCGATTCTTTTTCAGATAACAATGTCTTTACAGGTTTAGAAACCGGTTCATACAATCTTTCAATCCGTGATGCGAATGCATGTACTGTGCAGCTACATGTAACGGTGCCTAGAGGTAACACAGGCACAAGCTGGTCAGATGATATTTTGCCAATCATGCAATCAAGCTGTGCTGTTTCCGGTTGCCATAACGGAATAAGCCGTACCGACTACCGAATTTATGCCAACGCAAAAAAAGAAGCGGCCAAAATTAAATCCCTTACGCTCGACAAAAGCATGCCCTTTGATGGTCCGGCCTTAACTGCGAGCCAGATTAAACTCATCAGTTGCTGGGTAGATGATGGCGCATTGGATAATTGACCTCCAGGATTACTAAAAACTTGTCTTTCAGCTGTATACAATCATTAATCTACTGAGGATAAGTCTGACCTCAATCGGCCTGAATACCGTCAGAAATGACCTTTTTCCTTACCGGTCCGTTTTACTACGTATAAATCCTGATTTTTAAAAATCAGGATTTCCCTAATGGATGGTACTTCTAAGTAAAGCAACTTTGTTAGAAAGAATTAATAATCAATACCTCAGCGCATTATGACAAAGACCAAAAGCTCAAACAAGTTTGTCAATACAATTGATGAATGTCTTACTAACGGTGTTAAAAATGGTATTTTTCAAGTATCCCTCGAAGATGAAGTCTTAAATGGCAGGGAAGTTACTATAGCAGGCCAACGGGTAGTAAACTTTGGCTCATGCAGCTATCTGGGTTTGGAAGTTGATGACAGACTCAAGCAGGGAGCAATTGATGCAACCTTACGTTATGGCACGCAATACTCGTCATCGCGTCTTTTTTCAGCCTGTAATCTTTATGAAGAACTTGAAGATCTGTTCTATAAAATCTTTAACAACAATCCTGCAGTATTAGCGGCCACCACCACATTATCACATGTTGGAGCGCTGCCCATTTTGGTGCAGGATAATGATTTAGTTATACTCGATCACCAGGTACACGGTAGTGTGCAACTTGCTGTACAACTTCTTAAAGCCAGAGGAACAAAAGTAGAAATGATCAAGCATAACAATATGGATATGCTTGAAGACCTCATTAAACAAAACCCCAATAAATTCAATAAGATCTGGTACATGGCCGATGGTCTGTACTCCATGTATGGCGATTATGCACCGCTAAACGAAATCAGTTACCTGATGGAAAAATATCAGGCATTGCATTTTTATGTTGACGATGCACATGGTATGAGTTGGACAGGAAAGCATGGTAATGGTTATGTGCTAAGCCAGATGGCTATGCATCCTAAAATGGTTTTGACAACCTCACTTGCAAAAGGCTTTGGAACAGGTGGTGGTGTAACTGTCTTATCCGATAAGGAAATGATGAGAAAGATTATTACGTGTGGAAGCTCATATACATACTCAGGTCCTGTACAACCTCCTATGCTTGGGGCTTCTATAGCAAGTGCCAAAATACATTTAAGCGATGAGATCTACGATCTTCAAAATGCTTTATCAGAAAAACTGGAATTGACCAGTAGCCTGATTGAACATCATGACCTTCCTGTGGTTCATCCATCTAACTCGCCTATTTTTTATCTTGGATTAGGTTTGCCTCGCGTTGGTTACAACATGGTGAAGCGACTTTTAAACGAAGGCTTTTATACAAACATCGGAATCTTCCCAGGTGTACCTGTTAAATGCTGTGGGCTGAGATTGGCAGTTACCAATGGTCAGACTGCAGACGATATAAAAAATGTTCTTGATGCTTTTCAATATCACTTTCCCAGAGTACTGGAAGAAGAAGGACAAACTGTTGAAGACATTAAAACCAATTTCAATCTTCCATTCGAAAATACATCTAAGCGTTATGCACTGGGCTCAGTCGGTAATGCTTCTGATGAGTTTGATGTTCAACATGAAACTACGATCACAAACATTGATAAAATAGAATGGGATAACCTGCTTGGCGAAAACGGAACTTTTGATTGGGAAGGTTGTCGCTTTCTTGAAGAAACGTTTAGCAATAATCCTGAACCAGAAAATAACTGGAAGCTTCATTACCTGATCATCCGTGATCAATCTAAAAAACCGGTGCTCGCTACATTCTTTACAGAACTACTTTGTAAAGATGATATGATCGCTCCGGCTGAGATCTCAAAACAAATTGAAGAAGCGAGAAAGAAAGATAACTATTATCTTACTTCTAAGGTTGTTATGATGGGATCTCTGCTTAGCGTTGGAGATCATCTCTACATCGATCGTAAAAATACACATTGGCGTAAGGCCATGCTGGAAATGATCCGCATCATGGATGATGTTAAACTTAAATGTGGCGCTACCTCCCTTCACTTACGTGATATTGATTCTGACGATACCGAGATGAGAGACTTCTTGATCAAGGAAGGACTTATAAAAATTGAAATGCCCGATGCACACGTGTTGGAAAATGCATACAGCTGGAAAAATGAAGAAGAGTACATGCAACGACTTTCTACCAAAGCACGTTGGCATTTCAGACGTAATATTGTTGATAAGCGAGATCTCTTCGATATCACTGTACTGACAGACAACAAGAAGGTTAACGATGATCAGATCAAGACCTGGCAAAGCCTGTATACTAATGTGAAAAACAAAAGTTATAACATTAACACCTATGCTTTGCCTGATAAATACTTCACAGCGATAATCAATCATCCAAACTGGGAAGTGATTGAACTTAGATTAAAGTCAGAAAATAAAAACGGTCCTCTTGTAGCGGTTGGTTTTTGTTATAAATCGTCTAAGAATAATTATTCCATCATGGCTGTTGGATTAGATTATGACTACGTTATTAGTCACGGCGCATACAGACAAAGTTTATATCAGTCCGTTGTTCGTGCAAATGCGCTTCAATGTCATTTATTATATCTGGGTATGGATGCTTCTATTGAGAAGCGGAAGTTTGGTGTTAAAGTAATTCCCAAATGTGTGTTTGTTCAGGCAGCCGATAATTTTAATATGGAATTAATAGGAGCTGTTTACAATCAAATTAAAATATAGCAACCCAATCTTATTTATTATGGAATTTATTGACAAAAAAGAATATGAACGAATCTCTTTTTGGAAAATTGAGAATGACATTCTTCTCTTTAAGTACGCCCCCAAAACCGAGATTGATATTGATATAGCCAAGCAAATGGTTAACGATCGTCTTGACTACACATCTGGTAAATCCATCTATGCGTTAATTGATTTTACAAATGTAAAGTCAGTAACAAAAGAAGCACGCGATTATATGAACAGTCCAAGTGGCGGCTTGAGAGGAATTGCCGGAGGCGCATTCTTATCGAATAATGTTGTAGCTACTTTATTTATAAATCTTTATTTGAAAGTGAGTAACCCATCCATTCCTGCTAAATTTTTTACTTCACAGCGCGATGCTCTCCGATGGTTACAACTTATAAAAGCAGAAAGAACTGAAGTTGTTGTTAATTAAATCCCTATATGAAAACCGAAGAATATCCATTAATCATATGCTGCACAGAAGAAAGCAGTGATGTTGTTTTTGTGGAGTTTCCTGATAACCTGAGAGTAGACTTAACAGCAGCCCAGCAAATGGTAGCCGGTCGGTTGGAATTTACTCAAGATAAAAATCACTATCTTGTTATTGATCTTTCTAATGTAAGGCATGTCAGTACCGAAGCAAAAGAGTTTTTGCAAAGGCCTGATGCCGGTTTAAAAAATATATTGGGCGCAGCCTTTATCGCCTCGAATCCAGTGTCTGCATTAATTGCTAATATTTTCATAAAGACACCAATGAAGTTTCAGGCGAAGTTTTTCTGGAAAAAAGATGACGCATTTGATTGGATTAATAAATGCCGGATGAAATTAATGATTAAAGATGTTAGTTGATTTTTGTCAATGTAAATGATCTAGCGATGAAAGTAATTGCATTCCAAGAGGAAACTTCAGAGGTAAAATCACAAGTTCTTTATAAACTGTTAGAACTAAGTGAGGCCATGCTTCATGGGGATTATTCCAAGCGCATTACTATTGATTTCGATGATGATGTGATCACGAAAATTGTCGACAATCTCAACCGGTTTTCTGACAAGATGCAACTAGATCCGGGGGGAGTAGATTACAGCCAGGAGCAAACCGTTAATACTTTCATTGAAGTTATCAGCTCATATACAAATCTAGACTTTAAGCAGAAGCTTCCTATATCAGACAATGGAACTATCATGGATGCCATTGCTACTGGTATCAATGTGATGGGTGATGAGTTGGAGCAAAGTACAGCATCCAAACAAGAATTAGAATTAGAACGAAACCGACTGAATGAAGCACAGGCATTAGCCAAGATAGGAAGTTGGGAAATTGAAATCCCTTCACTTGAATTAACATGGTCTAACGAAGCCTATCGGATCTTTGAAATGAGTGAGCAACCCGGCTCGTTGTACCAGGCCTATCGACAAAAAATTCATCCTGAAGATTTAGCAATTGTTGATAATAGCTTTGCCCATGCTGTTGAAAGGGGAGAAGGTTTTGCAGTTGAGTATAAAATTATTGGCCTGGGTGGCTTGATTAAAAATGTTCTTTGCATTGGCGAAGTAGTAAAGAATGATGCAGGTGTTGCTATACATCTTAAAGGAACCATTCAGGACATCACCGAACGTAAACGATTTGAAGAAACACTCAGGAAAGCAAAAGAATCTGCAGAAGAAGCAAATAATGCCAAGAGCAGATTTCTGGCTAACATGAGTCATGAAATACGTACACCACTGAATGGAATTCTCGGCCTCACAGAAATCATACTAGGCGAAGAGTTGAATAATGAGCATCGTAAGTTTTTAGAGATCATAAAAGAATCAGGAAAAAATCTCACGCAGTTAATTAATGATATCCTGGACTTCAGTAAGATCGAAAGTGGAAATCTGCGACTTGAAAATATAAATTTCAATTTTGCTGAAACGGTCAAGTCTAACATCAGTCCATACAAATTCATGGCCGATCAGAAAGGAGTTATCCTATCGTATAGTGTTGATGAATCAATACCGAAAGAGGTGATAGGCGATCCCACACGTATCTCTCAAATTATTACAAACCTGATTGGTAACGCTATTAAGTTTACAGATAACGGAACAGTGGGAATTTCTTTCTCGTTACTCGAAAATAGAAACGATGGAGTAACCATCCAAGGTGTTGTTAGAGATACTGGCATTGGTATTCCTATTGAAAAAGAAAAGCTAATCTTCCAAAGTTTTACACAGGCCGATAATACCATAACAAGAAAATATGGCGGCACGGGTTTAGGATTAAGCATTGTTAAAAGTTTGTTGCAGCAGATGGATGGTGATATCTCTATTCAGAGTCCTGCCGATCCAATTCTAAATCGTGGATCTGTTTTTACATTCACGTTGAAACTTAAACTACCGGTTAGCCAATTAGAAGCTGCACCAGTTGTTCCACAAGAAAGACTGATGTTTAAAAAGAAACAGCACATCCTGATTGTTGATGATAACACCGTTAACCTGTTAGTAGCTAAATCGATGGTCAAAAAATTTGGTGCGACAGTAACAACAGTTGAAAGTGGTATTGAAGCCATTGAAATGATAAAAGCAAATGATTGCTATGATATGGTGCTCATGGATATCCAAATGCCAAAACTCAATGGTCATGATGCTACAAGACAATTAAGAAAATTGAATTTCACAAAACCTATTGTTGCACTTTCAGCAAATGCTTATAGTGAGGATGTTCAGAACAGTCTTAATTCAGGAATGAACGACCACGTTCAAAAGCCTTACACCGAGATTCAATTATTTCAAAAGATGAA
>DATJHZ010000251.1:0-7761 GCA_035493595.1 Cyclobacteriaceae bacterium
ATGGTTGATTACATATATCCTTCCGTGGATTCCGCAATTTGGCATCAGCTTTCACTTAGCAATGGATGGATTGAGTTTATTAATGCTGATGCTGACATATTTTCTCGGCACGCTGGCTGTCTTAACATCGTGGAAAGAAATTAAATACAAGGTTGGATTTTTTTATTTGAATATTCTCTGGGTGCTCGCTGGCATCACAGGTGTATTTCTGGCTATGGATTTATTCCTGTTCTATTTCTTCTGGGAAGTAATGCTCATACCCATGTTTTTTCTCATCGCTATCTGGGGACATGAGAACAGACGTTATGCAGCTTATAAGTTTTTTATCTTCACACAAGCCAGTGGATTGCTGATGCTGTTGGCAATTCTTGGTTTATACTTTATTCATGGGAGTAACACAGACATCTATACTTTCGATTACTTTCAATTGCTGGGCACTTCTCTTTCAACATCAACAGGTCGATGGCTTATGTTGGGATTTCTTGCAGCGTTCATTGTAAAATTACCAGCAGTACCATTTCATTCATGGTTGCCAGACGCACACTCAGAAGCACCAACAGCAGGGAGTCTTATTCTTGCCGGATTGTTATTGAAGACAGGCGCTTATGGATTGATTCGTTTTGTTATTCCATTATTCCCCGATGCATCTGCTGAACTGGCGCCATGGATGATGGCCCTTGGTGTTATCGGAATTCTATATGGCGCTATGCTTGCATTCGCACAAACAGATCTTAAACGGTTAGTGGCTTATACAAGTGTGAGTCACATGGGTTTTATTTTGCTTGGTGTATTTGCATTCAATACACTTGCCATGCAAGGTGTGGTGATGCAAATGATTACGCATGGTATCAGCACAGGTGCTCTCTTTATTTTAGCAGGTTCGCTTTATGAACGCATTCACACACGAGACATTATGAAGATGGGTGGGTTCTGGAGTAAAGCTCCATACATGGGCACTATAGGATTAATATTTGCAATGGCTTCTCTTGGCTTACCTGGGCTTGGAAATTTTGTAGCCGAATTTCTTACACTGGTCGGCGCATGGCAATCAGCTCCTCTTCTTACAATACTTGCCACTACAGGTCTTATAGCTGCTACAGCGTATTCACTTCGTATTGTTCAAAAAGTTTTTCTAGGTAATCATCAACCCGGATTAATCTTGCCAGATCTATCGTATCGTGAAAGGATTATGCTCATCCCCATGGTGATCGTTATACTGTGGCTTGGTGTATTTCCAAAAGCTGTATTAAAGACTTCAGAGAAAGCCTGTGTTGAAGCAGAGCAGGCTATCATGCATAACTTAACATCGAGTGCAATAGGAGATAAATCTACTAAGGTAACTGTTGCTACACATCAGAAAGGAGGAACACATGAGTAAGGAAGATTTTCTGAGCGTCATTCCGCTTTTCATACTGACCAGCTCAGCCATATTAATTATGTTTTCCATTGCTGTTAAACGCAGTCATAAAATAATTTATGCTATAACAGCCGTTTCACTCCTGGCGGATTTTACGTATGTGATGCGTTATAGTTCAATTGTAAAACATGTTATTGAACCACTCTTTATCATTGATGGATTTGGTGTTTTGTACATGGCCTTGATTCTCGTAACATCATTGATGGTTACGATGATGTCGTATGCATACTTTGAGCAACGTGAAGAACGTAAAGAAGAATATTATATTCTATTGATACTGGCAACACTCGGCGCCTGCGTACTTGCCATTAGCAAACACTTTATTTCACTTTTCCTTGGTCTTGAAATACTAAGCGTTGCCTTATATGCTTTGATAGCGTATCTGCGTAAGCGTGAACGTTCAGACGAAGCGGGCATCAAATATCTTATCATGGCAGCGTTCTCATCAGCATTTCTTTTATTTGGAATGGCGTTAGTGTATGCTGTAACCGGTGCTATGGAATTTGGAAAGATTGCTGAGTACCTCACATCAGTCAAAGAGATGCCACTCACTTTAACAGCTGGCTTTGGACTAATGGTTGTTGGGGTGGGATTTAAACTTGGTGTTGTTCCATTTCACATGTGGGCGGCTGATGTGTATGAAGGAGCTCCCGCACCAGTAACAGCTTTTATTGCAACCATTTCTAAAGGCGCAATGATGGCATTACTGCTCCGCTTCTTCGGACAAATTGACGGTTATCGTTTCCAACCATTGATGCTAACATTCACACTGATTGCTATAGCTTCTATGATGGTGGGCAACCTCCTTGCTATCAGACAAGATAATGTTAAACGAATATTGGCATATTCATCCATTGCGCATATAGGCTACCTGTTAGTTGCCTTTTTGTCGGGAGGAACGATGGGTATCGAGGCTGTAACATTTTACCTGATAGCGTATTTCATTACAACACTTGGTGCCTTTGGAATAATGGCAACCCTCTCTGACAAAGATCGTGATGCTGAACTTATTTCAGATTACAGAGGATTATTTTGGAGCAGACCGTGGACAGCTGCAACGTTAACAGCTATGTTGCTTTCACTGGCAGGCATACCACTTACTGCAGGCTTTGTTGGAAAATTTTATATACTGGCTGCTGGTGTTCATACACAACATTGGTTGCTTGTGGTTATGCTGGCACTCAACAGTGTTGTTGGCTTGTATTATTATATCCGGATTATTGCCGCCATGCTTGAACAACACGAAGGCAAACCTGAAGAGATGCCAAATAAATTAACACCTGCTGTATACATTGTGAGCAGCATAACCATGGTTGCACTGGGCATTGGACTTCTGTGGCTGGGCATTTATCCTTCAGCACTAATGGATATTATCAAAAGTTTTTTTGTATAGCTTCTTGTGACATCCGTTGCCCATTCTTAACTCAGAGATAATCTGTGCATATGTCGAAACATTAGCATCCAGTCATCCCTCTCCTTCGGAGAGGGAACGAGGGTGAGGGATGATCTCTCTAAGCGACCGCATGCGAACATTAATATTCATCAACGAACACACTAATATGGTTAAGTAGCCATCCAAGGGCTATTTGCGCTGTTTCGAAACAGGTATAGTACTTGTACCCATCATGGATCAATTGAGCATTTATGATAAAAAATTATATTAAAGTCGCCCTTCGAAACCTTGTATCAAACAAAGTCTATTCAATAATTAACATTGGCGGACTTGCTGTTGGTATGGCGATAGCATTACTGATTGGCTTATGGATAAAGGATGAGTTGTCATATGATAATTACCATCAAAACATGAATCACGTAGCGCAGGTTATGCAAAACCAAACCTTCAACGGTCATATAGGTTCTGAATATTCCATTCCAATTCCATTAGGCGCTGAGTTACGCAAATCGTATGGAAGTGATTTCAAGTACGTCGTGATGAGTTCATGGACAGGCGATCGCTTACTTACTCATGAGGATAATAGCCTGACGAAGATAGGTACATACATGGATGTGGATGCGCCAAAGTTATTGCAGTTAAAAATGCTTAAAGGATCATATGATGGACTTAAAGAACCTGGATCGGTTTTATTATCACAATCCACTGCAAAGATTTTCTTTGGCGACAAAGATCCTATGAATCAACTGATGCGAATTGATCGCAGGCTGGATGTAAAAGTTACAGGCATATATGAAGATATGCCATTCAATTCTTCCTTTAATATGTTTGATTTCATTGCACCCTGGGAGTTATATGTAAATTCAGAGTCATGGGTTAAGAGGGCCAGAGAAGAAAGTCAATGGGGCAATAACTCCTTCCAGTTATTTGTACAGATTGCCGACAACGCTGATATGAAAAGTGTTAGTGATAAAATAAAATTGGCCAAGTACAATAATGTGGATGATGGAGAAAAAGTTTTCAAAGCAGAAATTTTTCTTCATCAAATGAAAGACTGGCATTTACGATCAGCATGGGAGAAGGGTGTTCAGAAGGGAGGATTAATTCAATATGTGTGGCTCTTCGGTATTGTTGGCAGTTTCGTTTTGTTGTTGGCATGCATCAACTTTATGAATTTAAGTACGGCTCGTTCAGAACAACGTGCTAAAGAAGTTGGTATCAGAAAATCCATTGGCTCAGTAAGAAGTCAGTTAATAGGTCAATTTTTGTGGGAATCAATCCTCACTGTAATTCTTGCTTTTTGTCTCGCCATTGTAATCGTATCCGTTGCACTTCCTGGATTCAATCAACTGGCAGAAAAGAAAATTGTGCTACCATTAACAAGTGCTTACTTCTGGTTGATCAGCATTGGCTTTATTCTTATTACCGGCTTTTTATCAGGTAGCTATCCGGCATTGTATCTCTCGTCATTCCAACCTGTGAAAGTTCTAAAAGGTACTTTCAAAGCCGGACGCTTTTCATCATTGCCACGCAAAGTTCTGGTAGTTGTTCAATTCACAGTTTCAGTTACATTGATTATAGGGACTATTGTTGTGTACAACCAGATACAATTCACAAAGAACCGTCCAATAGGTTATGATAGTAATGGCGTCATCATGATCCAGATGAAGTCACCAGAGTTCTACGGTAAATACGATTTGTTTAGAAATGAATTTAAAAATTCAGGCGTGGTTGACGAAGTATCTGAATCATCAAGCCCATTAACAGGAGTGTGGTCCAACAACGGGGGTTATGATTGGGAAGGAAAAGATCCTGATTTGCAAGCTGAGTTTGCAACCATTTGGGTTACGCATGATTTTGGTAAGGTTGTGAACTGGCAGTTAACGGAAGGCCGTGATTTTTCAAGAGACTTTGCTTCGGATTCAACGGGAGTGATTTTGAATGAAGCGGCTGTTAAATTCAGTGGCATCAAAAATCCTGTAGGAAAAATTATTCGTAATGGGAATGAGAAATTTAAAATTGTTGGTGTTGTTAAGGATCTTTTGATGGACTCACCATTCAAAGCCGTTAAGCAAACTTTTTACTTCAACAACAGTGAGAATTTAAACTGGATTGAACTTAAACTTTCTTCGGCAAAAAGCTTAACCGAGTCACTTGCCGAAGTAGAGAAAGTCTTTAAAAGAATTCTTCCCGGAATACCTTTTGATTATCAATTTGCAGATCAGCAGCACGAAAAGAAATTTGCCTCTGAAGAGCGTGTTGGAAAACTGTCTGGTATTTTTGCCATCCTTGCTATCTTTATCAGCTGCCTTGGATTATTAGGTCTTGCTTCCTTTGTAGCGGCGCAACGCACAAAAGAAATCGGCATCCGAAAAGTTTTAGGTGCTTCTGTCGCTAACTTATGGAGAATGCTCTCGACTGAATTTGTAGTGCTTGTAATGATATCATGCTTCATTGCAATACCATTGGCATGGTACTATTCTTCCAACTGGCTAAAAAATTATGATTATCACACAGAGATTTCGTGGTGGATTTTTATTGCAGCAGGGTTGAGTGCCTTAGCGATTACAGTATTAACGGTAAGCTTCCAGGCTATTAAAGCTGCTGTTGCAAATCCGATTGATTCGCTGCGATCAGAGTAAGTTTAAAAAACTACTTTGATTATGCATCGGCTTCAGCTTCTTTTCTGTTTCTGAAGGTTAAATAGTTCTGATTGAGTTTTATGGAATTATTCATCCACCGTGGCATGGAGTTGCTTTCGAATAATTTCCACATCAGGTATGTGAAGCCTATACCAACGGTTGCTCCTCCGGCAACATCAATCAGGAAATGTTGAAGAAGATAAATGCGAGAGTAGCCAACTAACAGCGCTATAAAAAGCAAAATTACAGCGGGTGTTTTCTTTTTAATGATCAGGGCCATCAAAATCGCCAGACAGAATATTGTGGCTGTGTGACCTGATGGAAATGAATACCGGGTATGAACATCAACATCTGGAACAAAGTGCAACAGACTGTTGTCAAGTACTGATACAGGTCTGCTTAGGTTACTAAACAAGCCACGCTTTATAAAAGCACATAAACCGGCGTGTCCAATCCAAACTACGAGTGCAAGGATAGAATATCTGAATTGAACAAACAGCAGATATATAATAAAAGGAAGGAAGAGCACGCCTTCGCCTAAGACTGTTATGAATGAGAAAAATTCATCTAATAACGGACTATGATTTCCGTTAATAAAAAAAACATCATCTCCCTTTTTAACGATGCAAGCACCAACGATAAGCAAAAGCGCCGAAGCAAAAAATAGTGTGAATGCAAATCTTGAAAAAGATTTCTTCATAGTTGTTAGGATTGACCCAAAACTACATGGATACTATGATCTGGAGATCATGATCAGGTGAATTGAATATTAAGATTGAGATTAGCTGATTATTGAAATGTGTACAGATTGTTAACAATGAAGTTCCAAGCCATTACAACTACGATGGACAATCCTTTGGCTACATAAAAATTGAATTTGAATCTTTCATGAAGTAACCACACAATTCCATTTGAGAGTAAGACCCCGATGATAGCAACGATGAAAAATTTTGAATACTGTACTATGATATTAGGATCAATGCTATTAAAAGTCCAGATCCGATTTAGAATGTAATTGTTAGTGGCGGCAACACAAAAGCCCAAAGAGCTTGCGACGTATTTATTGATCTTTAACTTTTCTTTTAATAGAAATGTTATTCCAAAGTCAACAATTACACCCGTGCATCCCACAAGTCCAAACCGGATGATTTTCATTATGAGTGGTAAACTTAATAACTCCAGATTCATGGGGTGCCTTTATAATTTTCAAGTTTATAAACGTAGGCCTGTCGCATGAGTGTGTTTATACGAAATACATTGATGGTATCTAACGGAATAATTTTCTCAAATTCACTTCCAAAGATTGTATTCGGATCGCGATAATAGTTGGTCACAGCAATGTGATAATAATCTTTTCCAGGTGTGAGTTTTCCGCGTTGCTGATTTATCCAGTAATATTTATGAGTGTCATTTAATTCACCAATCAAATATAAATTTCGATGCATAGGTGATGCCACATAAAAATCTTCGTGAGCGCCAGGAAACCATCGGTATGATATAAGGCCTGCATCCTTTTGCATATCACCAGTTTCTTCTTCGCGCAAAGCAATTTTTTGAAATTCTTCCCCAATATGTTGCCATCCGTACAGATCCTGTGTGAAATCTGCATTACCCTGGTTTCTGGTATCTCCAGTTTTACCAAGCTGTAGCGGTGAGTAATTAATAATGTATACCGCTACACATAATAGAAATATCAAAAAATATGAAGGTAGGATTATGGGCAGTGGTATAGCTGAAGTACCATTACTGTTTTGTAAGCGTGCTGACCAGTAAATAGCCGCGATGATAATGAGTGAAATAAAAGATGGACCTGTCCAGTGAGGCAACGTGCTTCTAAAAAGGGAAAAGCCTGTAAACGTAAAGTAGAGTGGAAGACTTGTAAGCAGTAATATTCGAATGGAATTATTTATGGCTACTTTCTTTTGTAGTAATCCTATCAGTGCAATGATAATAAGAACATAATTAACCGGATTGTTATACGCAATTTGTCCACCAATCTCTCGTAAAAAATAATCAGGTCGAAGCTGAAAGGCTGTTGTTACACGATTGCCGTGAAAAGTAAAACTTATAAAATCATGTTTAACGTTCCAATAAATGATAGGGGTGATGATGATAAAAGACAGTGCTAATGAAACGTATAAGGAATAATCAAGCAACCACTTTCTGTTATAAAAGAGAATGTAGCCCATAGCACCTATCCACAAAAAAACAGAATGATATTTCGATAACATGGCAAGGCCAGCACAGATACTGAAAAGAATAAATCGTATGCGATGGTCGCGGGTTATGATGGAGGCAGGAAGAAAATC
>DATJHZ010000252.1:0-20798 GCA_035493595.1 Cyclobacteriaceae bacterium
TTCAGATCATACGCTTGAGGTAATTGTTACAGTTGCATACGAAGACGGTAGTTCAGCAGAAGAACATACTGATGTGGTTGATGTTGAGCCCACTACCTCCTATTCAAAGAATTCGTTCAGAAGATTTCAGGAGATGCAACAGCAACAGCAGCAACAACAGCAACAGCAGTTGTAACAATCAGGTAAATCAAATCGGCAAACAATTTATATCTTGCTTGAAATTAATTCAGCCAGTGAATGGTTGTTAATTTATTCCTCCTGATATGAATACTAATTCAAAAGCTAATCGCCTAATAAATTCAACCAGTCCGTATTTATTGCAACACGCCTATAATCCTGTAGACTGGTTTGAATGGGGAATGGAAGCACTTGCTAAAGCTAAACAAGAAGACAAGCCCATTCTTGTAAGCATTGGCTACTCATCATGCCATTGGTGTCACGTAATGGAGCGTGAGTGTTTTGAAAAAGAAGCCATCGCGCAAATCATGAATGAGCTTTTTGTATGTATCAAAGTAGATCGCGAGGAAAGACCTGATGTTGACCAGATCTACATGGACTCTGTTCAGGCTATGGGTATTAATGGAGGATGGCCTTTAAATGTTTTTCTCACGCCAGATCAACGTCCTTTTTATGGAGGCACTTACTTCCCTCCATCCAATTGGGTTCAAATTCTAAAAAGCATTCACCAGGCCTACACATCGAGAAGAAGTGAAGTTGAAGAATCAGCTGAGAGTTTAGCCCATCATTTATCACAAAGCGATACTCAGCGGTTTAAACAAAAAGCCGCTGATGAAGATTTAAATCTGTCGCTGGAAAACATCTATAAAAAACTCGAAGGCCGGTTCGACAGAACGTGGGGCGGTTTAGATAAAGCTCCGAAATTTGTTATGCCTTCTATATGGTTGTGGCTGCTGCGTTATCATCACATTACAAAAAATAAAGCTGCCCTACATCAGGTTCTGTTAACGCTTAGAAAAGTTGCTATGGGAGGCATCTATGATCAGGTTGGTGGTGGCTTTGCACGCTACTCAGTCGATGGTGAATGGTTTGCTCCACATTTTGAAAAAATGCTTTATGACAATGCTCAACTGTTAAGTTTATATGCCGAAGCTTTTGCACTGACAAAGGACGAAGAATTCAGAATTGTGATCAACGAAACATTCGAGTGGTTGCAAAGAGAAATGACTCATGCTTCAGGTGGCTTTTATTCAGCATTGGATGCTGACAGCGAAGGTGTGGAAGGAAAATTTTACATCTGGAATAATGCTGATCTGAAGTCTCTTCTCGGCAAAGATGCCGATCTCCTCATCAACTATTATTCATGCACAGACACTGGCAACTGGGAGCATGGACACAACATCTTGTTTAGAACTCAATATGAAGACGAGTTTCTAAAAACAAACTCACTAAAGAAAGACGAGTGGAACGAGGTATTGAGCAATGCTAAAAAAATATTACTCCAGGAAAGAGCTAAAAGAATTCGACCGGGATTAGATGATAAAATCATCACGTCATGGAATGCACTGATGATATGTGGATTGGTAGATTGCTACAAAGCCCTGGGAGATGAAAAATTTCTGGAAGCAGCGTTAAAGAACATGCACTTCATAAAGAAAGAACTTCTTGTTGAAAACAGATTACTCCGATCATATAAAGACAAGCCATCTTCTATTAAAGCTTTCCTCGATGATTATGCTTATGTAATCCTAGCTAACGTCAAACTATACCAGGTAACTTTTGATGAGCAGTGGCTTGAGCTTGCAAGTGCATTGACAGAAAAAACCATTCAATACTTTTTTGATCAGGAAGATGGATACTTTCATTTTACTGCAAATGATTCTGAAAAGCTTATTGCCAGTAAAAAAGAGATTTTTGATAACGTCATCCCATCTTCAAATTCAGTAATGGCTATTGCACTCTTTCATTTAGGCACGCTCACAGAAAATGAAGAATGGATCAAAATGTCTACATCTATGGTAGATTCACTGAGTCATCTGATAAAAGCTGAACCAAATTACACAACCAACTGGGCCATTGCTTTTACTGAAATTAAGAAGGGAATGGCAGAAGTTGCCTTCGTTGGTGAGAAAGTAGGCATGCTGAAAAAAGAATTTCATAAACACTTTCAGCCTTTCGCTTTAACCATGGGCACTGAGGAAAAAAGCTCGCTTCCATTACTAAAAGACAAGTATGCCATCGATAATAAATCAACCGTTTTTGTTTGTTTTGACAAAGCCTGCAAAGCACCTGTTCATAAGATTGAAGATGCAATCTTACAATTAAACTGATCTTCTGTGTTGAGTTTTGAGTGTTGCCTATACAGGTGTGCAAAAAAAGGATTAATTTAAACGTACTAATCCTAGTATATGCATTTGAATTTAATTCTGACGGGCATTTTCATATCATGCTGGATTGCGCCACTTACGGAATGTGAGGCGCAGACGGTCGAATTGAACGGTCTATATATAATTTTAGATGACACTAAAGACTGCCCTAACCGGAGACCAACGGTAAATAACAAAACAAAAAAATACTGCGTATCTCAAAGGCCAATTATCAGCGCAGCAGAATTTGAATCCGTGAGCCCGGTCATCGTCGACTCGGTTCACAATCAAAAAACAATAATCCTAAAACTCTCAAAAAATGGATTCAACACCTGGAAAGGAATCATTAAAAACTTCCCCAATAGTAGCATGGCTTTAATAATCGATGGCTTTGCTTCAGGAACTTTCAAAAATAAAGAAGGTGAAATTCCTTCTTATAATATCCCTATCAACGGCCCTATAAATTCAACAGAAGTAGACTGGATTTACGAGCACCTTAAAAAAACCAGTCCCACCGATAAAAAGGATTAAATAATCTTTTTTGATTAACCCCATATTGGCAATATCTTAACGCAAAAAACAACCGTCATTGTAACGATTTCTTTGTTTTATTATGGAAAAAAAGCCTTTAGAGAGTGATTTGAGCGGTTCGCCTTTGCCGAAGGGTGCAGTAACGAAGGCTAAGAAGGTTAAAAGATTCTTAAAACATTTCGCCATTAGCATAGTTTTTCTTTTGGCTTTTGAAATTGGGTTGGGTTATTATTTAATCAGCACACGCTGGACTTTATATGTGACGAATGAGCAAATGGCCAAATTTGCTGTTGAAATGGAAAAGGAGGCTCAACCCTTGCCGGAAAACTTTTATCGTGTTTATACAACGCTATACCCCAGGCATTTACAAGCTTCTATGACGGAGCAAATCTTCCTGAACTATTTCTATCGGTTCATCTTTCGCCATTCACATTTTGACTCTAAGCCACATTGTTATTGTGATATGATTTATGATATCCAGCGAAAAGAAAACGATGAGCTTTATGATATTCCGTGGGATGGACGACTCCAGGAAATTGAGTACGGATTTGGTATTGAAGAATATTCTTCATCGGAGAAATGTTTCAACTACTCCATGAACAAACGAATTGCAGAATTAAAGCGCTCATTGAATCCTGAGCTGTATGGAAATCTGATCTACACAGACGTGAAGGATTTAAGCGATGATGAGGTAATTGAATTAATCATGTTGCTAAAAAATGGTTACAAGTTTAACCGTTTCAAAAATTCAGATACTTTCAACAAAGTTCTTGAAGAAGGCAAAGCACGATTAAAAAAGAATCATCAAAGCCGATAACCAATATATTTTACACAACCCTTTGAAGTGGAAATTTTTGAGGACGACCAATCACGTATTACTCTCTTCGCTGAGCTTCTGCTTCCTGTACCTATTCCAAAACTTTTTACTTACAGGGTTCCTTTTAGTTTTAACGACTCTATAAAGACAGGCCAGCGCGCCATTGTTCAATTTGGTGATCGTAAAATTCTGACAGGCATCATTATCAACATCCACACAAATCCGCCAGCAGAATATGAGGCCAAACTTTTGCTGGAACTCCTTGATGAATTTCCTATTGTAAGTGATCAGCAATTAAAACTCTTTACGTGGATTGCCGAGTACTATATGTGTACACTCGGCGAAGTAATGACAGCAGCAATACCATCGGGGTTAAAGCTCTCAAGCGAATCTATGGTGCAGCTTAATCCTGCTTTTAATTTGGATGAAAGCGATCTGCCTTTCTCTGATAAAGAGCTAATTCTTTTAAAACATCTGCAACGAGAATCGCTTCGTTACTCAGACGTTTCAAAATTACTAGGCGTTAAACAAATTTATTCCATTCTCAAATCACTAACTCGCAAAGAAAGCATCATACTGTTTGAGGAGGTGAAGGAGAAATACAAACCTAAAACAGAAAAAAGAATTAGGCTTCGCACAACGTATGCTTCATCAGGCGCGTTGGAAAATCTTTTTGAAATTCTCGGCAAAAAGCCAAAGCAAGAAGAGATACTGTTACGATACTTACAGGAAGTACCAATCCTTCATGATGCTGAAGTGAACAAGCATGGACTTCCAAAGAAAAAAATTATAGACCTTGAAGGTTCAGAGTCATCGTTAAGAACTCTAATCAAAAATAATGTATTTGAAGAGTTTGAAACTCTCGTTCCTCGTTTTGAAATAACCGATAAAGGTGAAGCTATTCCGTTTCTGTTGAGTGAAGAACAAGAGCGAGCGCAGGCGGAGATCTTTAAAAGCTTCGACGAACATGGCATTACACTTTTACATGGGATAACTGGAAGTGGTAAAACAGAAATCTACATCAATCTCATCAGGAAGGCTATGGAGAGTGATGCACAGGTTCTCTATCTCCTTCCGGAAATTGCACTCACTACACAAATTGTACAACGTCTTAAAAGAGTTTTTGGAAACACGATGGGTGTATATCATTCACGTTTTTCAGATAACGAACGTGTAGAAGTTTGGAACGGTGTTTTGAATGGCAACTTAAAATTTGTTGTCGGCGTGAGGTCATCTGTATTTCTTCCGTTCGATAGCCTGGGACTTATTATTGTTGATGAAGAACATGATTCATCTTACAAGCAACAGGAACCATCACCACGCTATCATGCGCGCGACACCGCATTGGTATTAGCGCGCCTGCATCATGCAAAAGTTTTATTAGGTTCGGCCACTCCTTCTGTTGAGTCATACTATCACGCATCAACAAACAAATACGGATTAGTAAAACTTGATAAACGTTTTGGTGATGCCAAGCTGCCTACAGTATCACTGGCTGATATGACACTCGAGCGAAAACAAAAAACCGTAAAGGGCGAATTCTCACGAATGTTACTCAAGCAGATTGAAGAAACATTAAACGAAAAAGATCAGGTTATTATCTTTCAGAACCGTAGGGGATATTCTCCCATGATCAACTGTGAAGACTGTGGCTGGATACCAAAATGCACAAACTGTGCGGTGAGTTTAACATATCATCAATTTCGTCATGCGCTGGTATGTCATTATTGCGGCTATAAAGAACAGCTTCCCGCAAATTGTCCTACCTGTTCTTCCACTCGAATCAAGACTGTGGGATATGGAACTGAGAAACTTGAAGAGGAATTAAAACTTCATTTTGAAAATGCTCACATTCAGCGGATGGATTTAGATACAACCCGAACTAAATCCAGCTATGAAACTATAATTGATCAGTTTGAAAAAGGTGAAACAAACATACTCGTAGGTACCCAGATGGTAACAAAGGGACTGGACTTTAATCACGTAAGTCTGGTAGGTGTTTTTAATGCTGATAGAATGATGCACTTTCCTGATTTCAGATCTTATGAAAGAGCCTATCAACTCATCACGCAAGTGAGCGGACGTGCCGGCCGCAGGGATAAACCTGGCAAGGTTATAATTCAAACATCTGATCCTGAAAATCCAATTCTGAAATTCATTCTTAAAAATAATTATCATGATTTTTTTCAGACACAGATCGCTGATCGAAAAGAACATGCGTACCCACCTTTCTCAAGGTTAATTGAAATTATCATAAAGCATATTGATAAAAAGCAGGCCAGTCAAACAGCTTATCAATTGGCTGATGATCTGCGTGCCAAACTTAACAGTGTAAAGATCATTGGTCCGGGCGAACCCGTGATCTCTAAAATCAGAAATCAATACCTCATGACTATCCTGATTAAAGTATCGCGAAATAGCCAGGAGTTGCCAGTGATTAAAACACAAATCCAGGGCATGGTTAATGAGTTGCAAAAAGACAAAACACATCGTAATGCCAGAATTATTATAGATGTTGATCCAGTATAATGCTAATGAAACAGTTACTTCGCTTGACTATTACGAATTAAAGACCATAATTCTAATAACTAATTTTAACCTATTAAAACCTATCTCATGAAAAATTTACTTTTACTTTTAGTCGGAGCTCTATGCTTCGCTTGTGGAAGCGACGATGTTAAAAATGCTCCCGGAGCACCCAATTGGTCTGGGGGTTATCCTTCAGCCGTGAGTGGTGCCACCACCGTAGATTTAAATTTGCAGGCCGATAAGACATCGAATGTTTACTGGATTATGAGCGACAAAGCTCTGAGTCTTTCGGTAAAAGAAATAAGAACACAAGCATTAAAACCTACTACCAGTTCTATTAAATTTTATGGTGTAACAACCGTAAAAGCTAATGAGGCTAAAACACAAACTGTAACCAACCTGCAGCAGTTCACAAAATACTTCACCTATATTGTTGCTGAAAATAAAGCCGATACTATACTTGAAGCCAAAGTAAACTCTTTCGACTTCAAGACAGCATACAGACAAGATACCAGCTTCTATCAGTCATCAGCTGAAAACAGAAAAGTTTTATACCTGATCTATCGTCCTGAAGAAGTTTTAAAATATCCGAAGAAAACATATCCTATTCTTTTCTTTTTGGGTGGCAATGGTGAAGTTGCTACTGATGCTAAACCCATCAATTATTTTAATGGCAACAGAACATTACCTGAATATATCGGTAAAGGCAATGATGTACCGATGATTGTATTAACAATACAGCACACTGTTAAAGACTGGAATGTTGATCTTATAGACGAAGGTATTGTTCATGGCCTGGCTACTTATCCTGTGGATACAAAAAGAGTTTATCTCTCAGGTTGCAGCGGTGGTGGATTTGGTTGCTGGAATTATTCAGTAGCACATGCTGATAAGCTTGCAGCCATCGTACCCATTTCAGGAGGTGGTAACACAAATAAGGCTTGCAGTTTAAAAAACATACCGATCTGGGCTTTTCATAATGCTGACGATGGTACAGTTAATGTGAGCAACTCAAAAAATATGATTGCTGCCGTCAATGCATGCTCGCCAACAAAAGAAGTAAAGCTTACTCTTTTTGAAGATAATGATGGCAAGCAACACCATGACTGCTGGCGAAGAGTATTTAATAAAGATGATAAAGATTGGAGTAAAACTCCAGACATGGCCAGGATTGATATTTACACGTGGCTTCTTAAAAAATCTAAGTAGCAACAAAATGCACCGCCTTTCAACGGTGCATTTTTTATTTAATAATCTTAAAGAATAAGTTTCTTTTAATCTTATCCCATGTCTGTGTCTTCACAGACCTGAATCTTTGATAGTTTATAGTTTTATATGTTCTTCCGCTTGATCATTGTCGCGTACTTGAATAAACTCAATTGTTTCGTCTTTTGAATTATAATCAACGCTGATTGCAAGATTGTGTATTTTGAAATGATCAATCATAAAATGTTTCTTGAAGAACTCGTCTTCGAAGTCTGTGATTTTTACTGGCTGACCGGCTTTTTCTCTTACCGTACTTTTTGTGTCTGTGAATTTTATGTCAAAAGGGATTGACTTAATGAGATTCTCAGATGTTGGATATAGGTTGAATAGAGAAAAGATGGGTGTCCCTTTCTTGAAGACTTTTTGTTCATCTTCATCATATATAGCATCGTCATTTCTGAAACCAATTTCAAGTCCCGTAGTTTGGGAAGAAATGTATTGACCTTCGGCAACATTATATACTGTCGGATCACACGAAATGCTCCTAAGAAACGCTTGAAAGTTTGAGTCGGAGAGCTTAGTTCCAAAATATTTTGTAATGTCTAAATATGTCATTAATGTTCTTATTGTCTAACTTCTGTTTTGCTAGTTCAATTGTCTTATATCACATTTTGTCTCGCACGAAAATTGCCGCCATTTAACTGGTTTCTCTCAATGAATAAGTTTCTCTTTAATCTCCTTCCAAGTTATAAGCTTAATATTTTTATCTGCAATTAATTTTTTGCATGCATCGCTCGTAAAGAAATTAAAGTCTGCCTGGCGCCATACTGCTCCATAGTCAGGATGTTCAACAGTTACTGCTTTCATCTCGTCATTATCATAAGCGGCATGCAACAGTAAACAGGTCAAGCCTGGTTGCAACGCCTGCAAAGCTGCTGAATAAAAATCGGCCATTCCTTTTTTGAAATCATCTGGATTTGCCATCACTATCTTGTCAACAAGAATATCCTGATCAGTAATATATTTATCGATGTCAACATGAAATACATATTTCTCAGCTTCACGATTTAATAAAACGGGCACTTTATATTCTCTGCCAAGCTTGATTAATATCTGGAGATATTCACCCGTGGAGAATACACAACCCATGTGTGCATCAAAATGTGTAGGTTTTACACCGGCTTTCAGTGCTTGTTCAATCTGGCTTCGAAGTTCTTTCTCAACATCAGCAGGACTCGCGTTCTTTACAAGAGCCTCAACGTTATCATTAAAGAAGCCATGGTCATCAACCATACTATTTTGATTGGTCGATACCGGACCCCATTTATAAAGCTTCCATTCACTTGTTAATGTTAAGTGAAGACCTAAATCTACAGATGGATGACTTTTAGCATAAGAAGCAACCTCTAAAAACCACGGGCAAGGTACCATGATACTTCCTGATGTAACGCTACCTTTTTCCAATGCATAAAAACTTGCGGTATTTTCTGAATGGGAGACTCCAAGATCATCGGCATGAATGATCAGCAATTTTGTTTCTTTAGGATACCCAAGCCGCTCTTGAATAGATTTTTGTTGCGCAACAACCTGAATCACTGCGAGAAAGGA
Organism: Cyclobacteriaceae bacterium; assembly: GCA_035493595.1. GTDB lineage: Bacteria > Bacteroidota > Bacteroidia > Cytophagales > Cyclobacteriaceae > DATCRE01. The sequence continues at coordinate 9,016 of DATJHZ010000252.1, forward strand.
TAATCCTATGGCTATTATTTTTTTCATGTTGTGTCATTTTATAATATTTAGTTAAAAATTAAGAATAAAAAACCTGAAAAGAGCAAACATTACTAAACAGGTTTCGTTTGTATATCATAGTTTACAGGTAATAACTATATATATTGAAATGCCCCGGAGGTGTACTTCCGGGGCATTTTTTGATATTTAACTAACTAAACAAAACGTATGAAAAAACTTAAATCTTTACTCCTTGTCATTTTTGCAACAGTTTCATTTGTCCAAGCCCAGGACAAACCAGCAAGTCCAAAAGCCGAAGTTGAAGGTTCTATTGGCGCTGCCAAAGTAAAAATTGTTTATTGCCAACCTTCTGCGAAAGGCAGAAAAATAATGGGTGGTCTTGTTCCATTCGGTGAAGTATGGCGCACAGGCGCTAACGAAGCAACCACAATCGAATTTGATAAAGCTGTAAAAATTGAAGATAAAGATTTGCCTGCCGGCAAATATGAATTATTCACTATACCTAATACTGGCGACTGGACCATTATCTTCCAAAAATATGGCAAGCAATGGGGAGCTTATAGCTACAAAAAAGAAAATGATGTACTACGTGTTACAGTAAAACCTGCCAAAACTGATGCCATGGTTGAGACCTTTAATATTGCAGTAGGTAAAGACGATGTTGAGTTGAAATGGGAAAACACCCTCGTAGCCTTCAAGGTTAAATAATTCAAACTCATAACGATATAAAAAGAAGCCGACTCGTTCGGCTTTTTTTTTGACCTTCCATAAACACGCTCACAGATTAGGATGTCTTCAAATAAATGTTTTTAGAGAAAGAGCAATTGTTTACTTTTCAGAATGAAATCATTTCTTCAAGAGCTGGCTGAAAAAATTCATGCAACACATCCAACACTTAGTCAGCTCACGCTCATTTTTCCAAATAGAAGAGCGTCCTTATACTTCAGAAAACATCTTAGCAATCTTCTTCACAAACCGTCGTTTGCTCCCACACAATTAACGATAGAAGATTTTATATCTCAGCAGTCCACACTACAGGTACCGGATAAACTTGAGCTGATTCACCGCCTGTATAAAGCTTATCAACAAACAATTCAAAGCGATGAACCCTTTGATCAGTTTTACTTCTGGGGCGAAATGCTTCTCCGCGACTTTGATGAAGTTGACAAATACCTGATCAACGCCGAACAACTTTTCAAAGACTTAAGCCATCAGAAAGAAATTGATTCAAGTTTTGATTTTTTAACGGATGAACAACTCGCTTTCCTTAAAAGCTTTTGGGATAATTTTGATGAGAGTCTATCTGCCAACAAGAAAAAATTTCTTCACATCTGGCGACAGTTGCCAACGCTGTACAACGTTTATAAAAAACAGTTAAAAGATTCGGGTTACGCTTTTGATGGTATGTTGCATCGTGAAGTTGCTGAACAATTTCTTCGTGATGAAATAGTACTGCCAAAACGAAATTACATTTTCGTTGGCTTTAATGCATTAACAAAATCAGAGGAAGCCATTATCACCAAATGTGTTGAGCAGCACCAGGCAGAAGTTCATTGGGATATCGATTCATATTATGTTAATAACAACACGCAAGAGGCTGGTCGATTCTTTCGTGAATATCAGCAGCATTCCATCTTAGGAAAAACTTTTATTGACATACCCTCTAACTTCAATACAAAAAAAGAGGTTCGTCTTATAGGTGCACCTCAGCACGTAGGACAGGCCAAGATCATGACTCAGATACTGGAAGAAGAACTGGTAAAAGGTTTGAATCCGGAAGAAACGCTTATAGTTCTGCCAGACGAAAAACTAATGTTGCCCGTACTTCATGGAACAGCTGCCATTGTAGACAAGCTGAATGTTACGATGGGATTTTCATTGGCAAGCACTCCCCTGTTCAATCTCATTGAGTTGTTACTGGAGCTTCAGTTAAATACACGATCAAATGAGTTTAACCATCGGCAGGTAATAAATTTGTTAGCACATCCTTATGTTGTAGCAGCCAACACTAAAGTGGCGAATGAAAAACGTAAGGCTATCAATAAACAAAATAAAATTCATCTGGCTGCTGACTGGCTTCAGGAGGATTGCGTTTTACATCAGCTTATATTTTCTGAAATCAATCTTATAACAACAAATGCTAGAAATTCATTAATAGAATATTTCAGAACAATCATTATTCACCTGGGCAGCTTAAAAACAATTACCGACTTCGACAAAGAGTATTGCTTTCATTTTCTTACATTATTGAATCGACTTGAAGAGGTAATTGGTCATGAGAAAAATATGATCATTGAAAACAAAGATCAGGTTGATGAATCCGTAGTACGAAGAAATCAAATAAAAGCTTTTCAACGATTATTCAGACAGGTTGTACGTTCTCAAAAAATTCCGTTTACCGGAGAGCCTCTCAGGGGATTACAATTGATGGGGGTTCTTGAAACACGGAATATTGATTTCAAAAATGTGTTTATACTTTCGCTGAACGAAGGCGCGTTGCCATCAGGGAGTAGTAAAGGATCTTACATTCCGCATACCATACGCAAGGCTTACGCAATGCCTACGGTTGAACATCAGGATGCTATTTATGCTTATTTATTCTACAGAGTTTTACAACGCGCTGAGAATGTGTTTTTATATTACAATACTGAAACAGATATTCTTGGACAGGGTGAAATGAGTCGCTACCTGCAACAGCTGTTGTACGAATCAGGATGGAATATAAAATCTACTTCATTGCATAATGCTATAAGTCCGCATGCAATAAAACCTATCGAAATAAAAAAAGATCAAAAGGTGATGGACAAATTGAGAGTTTATTTCAAAGGTCATCCATCCGACAAGGGTATCCATCCTACCAGCCTCATTGATTACCTTCAATGTCGCTTACGATTTTATTTTAAACATATTGCTTACATCAGAGAGGCTTCTGAAGTAGAAGACGAAATGGATGCTCGAATATTAGGTAGCTTCGTCCATAGTGTAATGGAATTCTTTTACACTGATTTGCTTTCTGAGAAGAAACATGAAGCTATTGAAGCCGATGATCTGAGACAACAACAGAAACAAATTGCTTCATTGATTGACAGGGTATTCATTGAAACTTATAAGCTTGATCCGAACAAACCTGTTGAGTATGATGGACAGCGATTAGTAGTGCGTGAAATTACACATCAGTTCGCTGACCGGATTGTTGAAAAAGATATTGCATATGCTCCGTTTCATATTGAAGGCATTGAACGTGACGGTCTCACGTATGTAGTACCGATAGACGGCGGACGTAGAATTGTTTTAAAAGGTATCATAGACAGAATAGATCGAAAAGGAAAAGATGTACGTGTTATTGATTACAAGACGGGAAAAGATGACGTACAAATAAAAGGTAGTATCACTTCGCTCTTCTCACGTACTGGTGAATTAAACAAAGCAGCCTTTCAAACTTTATTCTATGCATTACTCTACAAGGAGAATCATCCTGAAGTAATGGGTAACATTAATGCAGGCATCTTCAACAGAAATACATTATTTAGTGATAGCCATTTTGGCATGGAACTCAACGGACAACGATTGAACAATGTGTCACCACTTTTGCCTGAGTTTGAACAAAACCTCCAAGTAGTACTGCAAGAGCTTTACAATCCTGATCAAAGCTTTGATCAGACCACTAACTTAAATAACTGCAAGAATTGTCCATACCAGACAATCTGCTATCGTTAATTTTTATTTATTCCGAACACATGATTCATATTAACAACGTCACCGTAATAAAATCAGGAGAAAAGCTTTTTGAAAATTTAAATCTTGAACTTGAAGAGACTAACCACTATCTCATCACTGGTCCAAACGGTTCGGGTAAAACTATTTTACTTGAATTAATAGCTGGTAATATTCACGCTGCTGCCGGAGAAATTCAGTATGATTTTATTGAGGGAAGTAATTGGGAAGAACGCTATTGGGACAGGAAACAAAAAGTACAACTCATACAGACACACGCTGTTGAAAAACTAACACATCTGACAGGCGAGACCTACTATCAACAACGCTATTATAGCATTGAGAATACAATCACTACGCGCGTGAAAGATGTGTTGGGAGAGACTATCAAAGATCTCGACACGCAGGATTTTCCACCTTCCATGCATATTGAAAGCCTGCTTGAGGTTGAGGTAAACAGACTATCCAATGGACAATTAAAAAAGGTTCTACTCCTTCAAACACTGTTAAAACAAAAACCAAAAGTTTTACTTCTTGATTATCCATTCGAAGGACTTGATAAGATAAGTCGGCAGGAGCTTAGTCACTTCATTGATTTTATAGCAACAAAATATTCCATTCAAATTATTCTTGCTGATCATCACCATCATCTTCCTGCAGTTATTAATAAGCGGATAGATGTAAACAAGTTCACTATCCAACAGAGCGAATTTGTTAATCATATTCCAGCATCAGTTGAAATTAATCCACCTCAACAAACAAGTTCAAAGCCTGTTGTTGAAATGAGGAATCTTAAAATTCAATATGGAGATAAAGTAATTCTTGAAAATTTTAACTGGACCATCAATGAAGGCGAACGCTGGGCATTGCTGGGAAAAAATGGTTCAGGTAAAACAACAGTCTTCAGTCTCATCTTTGCCGATCATCCCATAGCCTATCGTGAAGAAGTTTATCTTTTCGGTAAGCGTAGAGGAACAGGAGAATCGATCTGGGATATTAAAAAAAGAATAACCTATCTCGGTCCGGAACTGATAAGTTATCTCAATCCAAAAAATATTGCACAGTCCGCAATAGATTATGTACGAAGTCTTCATCCAAAAGGAAAGGAAGAAAAGCTGATTGAGCTACTGCAGTATTTTAATGCATTCACTTTTATGCAAAAGCCTGTTAAAGTTTTATCATCAGGTCAATTACAATTAATGATGGTGATCAGCTCATTTCTGGAAGACAAAGAGTTACTCTTGCTTGACGAACCTTTTCAATTTTTAGATGATGAGCAAAAGGAGCGAATGTCGACATACATGCAATCACATCTGGATAGCAAAACCACACTTGTTCTCATCACACATTATGATAATGATATCGCTACCTGGACGAGTTTGCGAAAAGAAATAAAAAGCTAAAGAATCAGAATAGTCCTCTTAGATAATCTTTTTGATTCGCTCAACCATTTCAAAAACTGCAGGACAAACAAGTGTATTTTTATATGTGAGGTCCATAATCTGAACCATCTTCTTTCTATTTGTGTGAGGATACTCACGGCATGCCTTTGGCCTGTCATTATAAACCTTGCAATAATTCTCATCATCCAAAAATGGACAGGGTGAAGATTTCAGAACGAAATCTTTATCTTCATCAACACGCAGATATTTTTCAACAAAATCACCGGGCTTCAATCGCAGTGATTTTGCAACACGTTCAATATCGGTTTGATAAAAAATAGGACTGGTAGTTTTACAACAGTTGGCGCAGTCGAGGCAATTCACTTCTTCAAAAACCTCTTCATGCATGTCATGAAATATTCCATCGAGTTGTCTCGGATCTTTTTTCTTTAATCCGTTGAGGAATTTCTTATTCTCAGGGGCCTTGTTTTTAGATTGCGAAGCAAACTGATCGAGGTTCACAGTACTCATAATTCCAGAATCAATATTATGAGGCAAGAAGCTCCTTATACTTTTCTATTGAAATAGGCTTTATGATATAATCTACCACAGCACTATCATCCTTCGAACGACTCACATCCAGTTCATCAATAGATGAACTCACCATGTAAAAAGCTATCTTCTTTTTTAATTGTGCTTTCAGTGATTTGAATTCATCTAAAACCATCCAGCCATCCAGCACCGGCATATTAATATCTACCAAAAGTACATCGGGTAGCTGATCAGGGTTATCGGCATGTTCAGTCAGGTATCGAACGGCTTCAACGCCGCTGGAGAATTGCATTATTTTATTGCCATTAGACAGTGAGCGCAACGCTTTTGAGGTGATGAATTGAAATGTATCATCATCGTCGACAATGGCTATTGAAACGGCTTTATCTGTCATACACGTTTAGATGACCAAAGTTAATAAAAAATGAGGTACCATTATTAACTTCGCTGGTAAGTGTGATACTTCCTCCCATAGCTTCAATCTGGTTCTTAACCATAAATAAGCCTACTCCTCTGCTTTCAGGATGAGCGTGAAATGTTTTTCGCAGCTTAAATACCTGGTGAGCGTAGCGCTTCAGGTCAATACCCAGTCCATTATCGCTAACATTCATTTTAACAATTCCATTATCAATCCACGATTCAAAATGAATTACCGGTTTTCGGTCAGGCGAATAATATTTAAGGGCATTGCTAAGCAGGTTGAGAAAAATACTTTCTACATAAATTGGCGGATAATAAATAGCAGGAGCATTCAGGAAGTTAAATGTTACCTCAGCATCAGTCTCGTTAATCTGCAAGAGCAACATACCTCTCACCCGATTAAAGACACGCTCAAAATCAACCAGTTCTTTTTCGATGTGCCCTGCATATTTAATTTTAAGAACTTCGTTGAGCTCATTTAACGTGAGCATAAGTGATTCACTGCTCTGCTTGAGGTGATCAAAAATTTCTCGCTTCTCTTCTTCATCGGATGTAGAATTGAGATGCTCAATAAGTGCGCTTATATTTCCAATAGGTGAGCGTAAGTTGTGCGAAACAATCTGTGTAAATTCTTCAAGCTGCTCATTTTTTCGGGTGAGATTTTCAGTAATAGCAGTGAGTCTTGTATTCTGTTCCAGAATTTTTATTTCGGATAGTTTCCGTTGGGTGATGTCAGTTTCAATAGCAAAGAATTTTATGGCTTCACCTTCTGTATTGAAAATAGGTTGGCCGTTTATATGCACCCAATATTTTTTGCCTGACTTTGTATAGTTAACAATCTCAATTGAAAACGGTTCTCTGTCTCTTATCTTCTCACGCAATAATGCAATTGCCAACGGATCACTTTCTTTACCTTGCAATAAAAGTCCTGGCTTCTTTCCAATAACTTCATCTGGCGCATATTCTGTGATGCGTGTAAAGCCTTCGTTTACCCATTCTATTTTTCCCTGGGCATCAGTAATTACAACAGCGTTTGATGTATACTTGGCAATGAGTGAAAGCTTAACGAGCTCAGGTTCCGTCTTTCGTTGAAAACTGATGTCGCGTAAAAGCGTGAGCACTTCATTCTGGCCCGCAGGAATAAATCGCGCTTCAAATAAAATGGTGATATTATTTTTAACAATTGTAAACTCAATTGTTTGTATGGCCTTGTGACGCAAACAATTTCTAATGGAAATCAAATATTGGTTAGCAATGTAGCTTGGGAAATTTTCAAAAACAGCTTTCCCTACTTTAGTTTGTCCAATATGTCCATGTTTTTCGCCTGATAAAATATCGAGACAAATGCCATGCTGATCAATCTTGTAAATTAAATCTGGAATTATTTCTAAAACAGAACGCAGCCTGGCCTCGCTATCCTTTAATTCATGTTCCGTATGTTTCTGTTGAGAGATATCAATTACAAAAACCGAAAGTCCAACTATCGTTCCTTCTGAGTTTTTAACCGGACTATAACGATCTTCATAAAAAAACCGTCGTTGAGATACTTTACCATACTCCTCTGTAACTGTAAAGTATTCACCCTGCAATGCACGGTCAAAGTTTTGCTTTGCCTTTAATCGGTCTGGCTCGTTTAAAATAACATCAAGTATAATATCTCCCATCTCAATGTCAACACCCCAGACAGCTTTCATGATAGCCTTGTGGCTTTGCGAGAATGATGTGTATCGGTAATTTGAATCAAGGCTAAATGTAACTATGCCCTCAGGGTTCTCCAGAATGGATCGCAAAAAATCAAAATGGGGGCTTGCCGGTTGATTCATAAGGTCATCTTAAAAGTAGAACTTCCTTTGATCTTGATCAATGTTCTGCATTAATACATTTTAGGTGTGGCATACTAATTTATAAATTGTATTTTAACATTCTTAAAAATAAAGTATGGCTCAGTTTATACCATTCCAGGAGGGTGTTGAAGTTAATGGTCAAACCGTATTAGCTATTGTAAATGCGCTTGAAGCTGGCAAAGTAACACGATTTAAAATCCTGAGTAAACATGGCATTGTAGACCCACAACCCCTTGATTGGTATAGTCAGAAACTATGGCTTGATGCCTTCCGGGAAATATCAGAAACTTTTGGTGTTCATACGCTATTCGCTATTGGCGAGGCTATCCCTCAAAATGCAATCTTTCCACCCGAAATCAATGACCTGAAAAAGGCCCTCGAATCTATTGACATCGCGTATCATCTTAATCATCGCGGAGGCGAAATCGGACACTATACATTAACATCGTTTGAAGAAAATAAAAAGCTCGCGATTATGGTTTGCAATAACCCCTACCCAAGCGAGTTCGACAGAGGTATTATAACAACCATGGTGAAAAAGTTTGTTCCTCGCGGCTCTCTCATTTATGATGTTCAGCTAGACCGAACTAAAGAGACCAGACTTGATGGTGCTGAAAGTTGTACCTACATCATTACCTGGTAAGTGCTACATAAATTTCTTTTCCAGAACGCGATCTATAATACGATCGGGTAGTAATCGGGGTAAAATCCAATTCATCAGTTTTCCTTCAATCAGCGTATAGCGCGTGCGTGGTTTATTGGCTTCAAAAATATCAGCAATCTTCCTTGAACATTTTTCAAGTTTCATTCCGGTTTTTCCTGACTTGACGGCCTCTCCAAAAAAACGAATCATGGAAGGCATGTAATCTGTATCCTGATAAACGCTTATGCTTCCTTTGTCCCATATAGGTGTTTGAATCGGGCCGGGACCGATGATCACAACATCAATACCATAACGCAATAACTCACGACGTTGGCTTTGAGATATAGCCTCAACAGCATGCTTGGTGCCACAGTAAGCACCAAGAAAGGGTGCTCCTATTTTGCCAGAAATTGAACTGATATTTAAAATTCTGCCCGGCAGCGATGGATGATTCTTTTGAGTACCTAGTAATGGAAGAAATGCTTTCGTTACACGCAACAATCCAAACACATTAACATCAAAGTTATTGATGAATTGATCCATCGGTATTTTCTCTAATGGTCCGGCAATTGAAATACCTGAATTATTAATCAAGCCACCTAATCCCTCACTTTGAAGATGGAGTCTGACTTTCTGTTCAGCTGCATCTATTGCAGGTTGGTCAACAACATCCATAATCAATGGTACAAATCGTTCACCAAATTCAATTGCTAACCGTTCTGCATCTTCCTTCTTTCTCACCGAACCAAAAACCGTATAACCACGATTGATAAATTCTTTCGCAGATCCATATCCAATTCCCGTTGATACACCCGTGATCACAATGGTTTTTGATTTTGATTTCATCTATTAATTTATTTTGATGAGAAGTCATATTACCTCAATGACTATGTAAGACAAGTTACCATAAATGATATTAAATTGAAATGGAAAATTTCCACATCCATGACCATTACCATAACCAAGATTGTACCTTCGCTCTTTATAAAAGTTAATGAGTAAAAAAAGTAGTAAACAAGCCGAACGAGAAGCCATCATCATTCCTCCAGAATTTAATCTGGATGATGATTTAGCAATGGCGTATAATGCGATGGAGTTTGGTTCAAACACACTCTTTCTCACGGGTCGGGCTGGTACAGGTAAATCAACATTATTAAATTATTTCAGGAAGACTACTGCTAAAAAATATGTTGTCCTTGCTCCCACTGGTCTTGCAGCGTTGCAAGTTGGCGGAAGCACCATTCACTCCTTCTTTGGATTTCCATTGCGAACATTAATAAAGAACGATCCTGAAATACGAGCCTGGAGTAAAGGACATCCGCGTCTTCGGATTTTGCGTGCTATGGATACGCTCATCATCGATGAAGTTTCCATGGTGCGGGTTGATGTAATGGATGCTATCGATCAATCGTTACGTATTAATATGGGCATCGATTTACCCTTCGGCGGCAAGCAATTAATTTTTATTGGCGATGTATTTCAGCTCTCACCCGTTGTAACCAATCAGGATTATCATCATGAAACTTCAACCGACTATGCAAGTCAGTATTTCTTCAGTGCTGATGTATTTATTGGTAACAAGCCTCACGTTATAGAATTAAAAACAATCTATCGACAAAAAGATGAAGACTTCATCTACCTTCTCAATCGCATAAGAATGGGTCATGCAACGGAAGATGATCTGAATGAAATTAACAAGCGCTATACTACTGAATCATTTGGAGATGATGAGATGGCTATTGTACTCACTTCTGTAAATGCTGCAGCCGATTCTGTAAACATGCAAAAACTTCTGATGCTGCGGACAGAAAGCTTTTCATTTAAAAGTATTGTAGAAGGAACTTTCCATGAACGACTTTTTCCTGTAAGCTCAACCATGAACTTAAAAGTTGGTGCGCAGGTGATGATGGTGAAGAATGATTTAGAAGGCCGCTGGGTAAATGGAAGCATCGGAAAAATTTACGAACTGTCCGCTCGTGAAATTAAAGTTCAGTTTGCCACGGGCGACATTTATCGCGTTGAGCCTGTTGTCTGGGAGAATAAAACATATAAGTGGGACAGTGAAACAAGTTCAATAAGTTTTGAAGTTTTGGGTACCTATACGCAATACCCCATTAAACTTGCATGGGCTATCACTATTCACAAAAGTCAGGGACTTACTTTTGAAAAGGTGGCCATTGATTTAGGTAGAGGTGCTTTTGCTCACGGCCAGTTATATGTAGCGCTAAGCCGCTGTAAAACATTAGGAGGCATCAGGTTAAAAACCAGGATAAACCATAAGGATATGATTGTTGACGAAGCGGTGGGTTATTTTGCAAGTCGCAACCGCATTGGCTGATTTTTAAGACTGCGGTTATTAAATGCTCATCCGTTTTTTATAACTTTCCAGTCATGAAAGAATAACCTCACCTACCTATGAAATCACGTTATACCCTCACTGCACTTATCATGAGTTTATTGCTGGTAGCAGCATGCTCCGTCTGGAAAAAAGATGATCCTGATAAAGAAATAAGAGCCTTCATTTCTGAATTTGAAAAGAGTCTTGCTGGCAGCGATGAGGTTGTGCTTAAACAATTTGAAGCACATCAAAGCAAGGAGGCTATATTATCAGCCATTCATGTTCTTCAGAATAAAGAACTGGATCATATTCATTGCACTACCAACTTCGCAACCGCTTCTATCGCGCATGAAGCTAACGGTATTAAAATTGAAATACCCGTTACATTAACAACAGAAAATCTCAGCGATACGCTAACAAAAGAATCGACGATAATACTTTGGGTAGAACCAGATCATGGTCACTTTGTGATCAGCAAATTAGAAGGCGAATCATTTTATAATGATTACCTGTCTCTAAAATATGAAGTGAATCTGGCTTTGAATAAGGAGTTAGAAATGGCCAATCGAAAAATCTATTTCGAAACAGCCCATGCACTTCAACAGAAATATGATTCCATTATCTGGTATGTTAATTACAACGCTAAAACATATTACTATGCAGTAAGCGGACCTTGGCAGAATTACTTCATTGATAGAAGCAACGAAGAAAAACCTTCAGGCTATAAAATGGGATTGGTTGATGAAACCGGTGCAGTCATTATACCACTCGACTATGATCTTGTTGGCACTCCTGGCATGATTGAATCAAACGTTGTTGAAGTAAAGAAAGATGGGTTAGTTGGATTCTATTCTATTGAAGGCAAGCAACTCATAGCTCCTGAGTATGAC
>DATJHZ010000253.1:0-4950 GCA_035493595.1 Cyclobacteriaceae bacterium
CCTTGCAATACCCATGAAATCAATCTTTATTATCTCCTTTGCATTTTTCTTCTCAAACAGCTTCTCGCAAGCCTATATTCTTAAACCCACAAATAAGATCTATTCACAACGAGGATGGGATAGCATTTGGAATGCCTCTAGCCCATCATTTGTAAGAGTGCTCAATAATGATTTTAAAAGACTTATAAAAACTGTTGAGTTGAAACCAGCAAACAAAATAGAATTCATAAAAAGCTATCAAGTCAATGGAGATTATTGTGGAAAGAAAAAAAGAATGTCGACTAAGAAAATCTTTAAGACAAACCCTTTTGATAGCATAGCATCAATTCTACTGGTTTCATTTAAAGAAGAAGAAATTATATATAAACCAGAAGAGGATGAAGAAGGCATAATTATACATAAAGGGCCATATGAAATCTGGATTCCACTTCTTGATGGAAAAGTTGATATGACAAAAATGTTTGAGGTTAAAACACTTGACACAGAATTAATGACTGCAACCGCTGATATCTTAATGAATTTTGACAATGAAGACAGACCAACAGAAGTAGCCTTTTGTTATGATCCAAGAAACGCTCTATTGTTTCTAAATAAAAAAGGTCGAGTTATCGGGTTTATTGAAATATGTTTTGAATGTTTGCGATATAAAGTCCAACCTATAGACTTTAATATCTCCGCTTTCTGTCCTGAAAAAATTGAGATCTTAAAGAACCTTTTCATCGTTGCTGGAATAAAATATGGAACTAATCCTTTTTTACATTAAGCAGTGTAGAACGCCCTATCTTGCTTCGCTCCGTTACATATCTTCGCCTCTGTCGTTAATGTTATCCGTACTTTTAATGCGTGTCGCATTACAGATATCCTGTTTTAATTTGCACCACTTCAAGGAGCTATGCTATTATCTTCATCTCTGTGTTGGAAATGCAGAAATAGCAAAAACGAAAACACACCTAGTGATCTATATATAATGGTCGCTATGATTACGTATTTTGTTTTAACGTTATGCATAGCAATGTCTCTTTGTACTATATAAGCCATAATTAAATTGAGGAACAGATCGAATACTATAGGTCCCAAGCTTTTGTAAAGAGTGTTAATCCGAATGTCATCACTAAACTCTAACGCAATTAGAGTTCTGTAAAATGCAATTGAAAATATGTAAAATACTGAAAGTAAGAGAGCGTACTTTGCTATCAGTCTTAGTTTTGGACCGTTCATTTATTTAAAGGTTTATTATCAGTCAATGTTAATAAATGAAACAACCCACCAAAGATTGGTAATGTGATTGATAAGAGACCGATTAAAGCTGAGATTGTTTTAGTTTGTTTCGTGAGCCGGTAAATTATAATTCCAAAAATTATATTTCCAATCCATGAACAATTTCGGTTAAAAACAATTATTCATTCACTTGGCACCCAGAATGGGGAAATCATTACCATGAATGTATTAAAAACATCACGTGCCAACAATAAACATAAAATTCCAAGTAGTCTTTCTCCAAATTGTTTATAGTCCATTCTTATTTTGTTTTGACTTCACAGTCTGTGTCTATTCTTGAATTAACGGAAACACCAACCTTCTTCATTAAAGTTTAAAGATATTAATATTTTGATGCTGTACCAGAAACTAACAGTTGTATACAATCTCGAAAAATAAAATTGGCACATGACCACCCTGTCTCGACTTTTAGTCGAGACGGTCCCTCCTGAATCAGGAGGGAAATGGTGTGGTGGTGGGCCGATTAAGTTGTTGTGCTAAATATTAAATAGAACTACGAGAAAAACATTGTTGGGTAATGCGCGAGGCTCTCTGCCTTTAGAACATAAAAATAAAATCATAACCACCTCACTCTTCCCTCCTGGTTCAGGAGGACAGATTCTGCGTTAAGCAGAATCAGGGTGGTTAGTTGGCATTTCAAAATATTTTAAAATCTTAACAAGAGCTACCTGGCCAGATGTTGTGCTGAAGATTTATCTGAGCTTCCGTAAAGAATATAAACTCAAAAAACTCTCACCTCCATGCAGTATTACTCTGCCACATCGCAAGACCATCGCGTCGGTATAAAATCAGATTGCCTTCATTAGTCACGCTAAGGTAAGCGGGTCGTGTACTATCATGTCCAATGTTTGCAGACAAGCCAGCTACACTAACGGTAAATTTTTCAGGAGACCATATTGTAGAAAACATAACTTTGGCTGGCATGTTGTTAATCCAAACGATACGTCCATCAGCATTGTGAGTCAGAACAAGGTTTCCGTCTTGTCTTACCCTCAATGAGTACTCTCCGTTGGCAGCGGTACACGTATAATTAGCATGATATGTATTGCCAAGAATCAAAATTTGTTTTTGCAATTTTTCGAGTGAGATGATCTGGTTGCTTCCGTTAGCATCCTTTATATGCAATTCATGAATAGTAACTACGTCCGAGAAATCTCCTTTCTTAGATGTTTCAAAATTATTCTCAGTGATACGAACACTCATCTTACTATTATCCCAATCAAGATATGTGATTGCAGAGAGAAGAGTGTCTTTTAAAAATTTATTATTTCCAATCACATGAAAATTGTCGTAAGAGTATGTGACTGTCATTGGCTTGTGTTTTTCATCCAACAATTGTAGTGCATTGTCTTTACGCGGAGGCAGGAGTGCATCCTGTCGTTCATAGATCAAAAACCTCCTGCTATAGGGAGACGTGCCTGCAAAAAGTTCGACATCATTCGCTTTTAAAATTGGAATATCATTTAACGGTGTAAACGTTGGGATAATCGATGCCTGCAAATTGGGTAGTGCGCCAGAAGGAATCTCAACGTTGAATGTCTCTTGATAAGAATCAGATTTTACTATGTAAATGGCGTTGTTCCCGGTAGTAACAAAATTAGCTGGTTCTGCTTTGATGTATTTATCGCCCGACGCAAAAATACCTGTGTGATTGACGACTGCAATCTTAACAAATCTGTCGAGGTAAATATCGGTGAGAATATTCCCGGTTTTCTTAGCGATGAAGTAACTATCTTCTGAAGGTGTTGTGACCGTAATTGTAATCTTCCATGTGTCATGTTTTTTAGATGAATCTATTTTTAAAGATTCACTCAATACAGCAAATCCATCCTGCGACAACAATTGAACTTGCTGTGCATGGGCTAGTTGACAGGCTGCATAAATCAAGCATAACAATATGTATTTCATAAATCGGCCTTAATCTTGAACTGATCTGTCATTGTAATTTATCAATATATAAAATCTTGTGGTAGTTGAAAAAAATAGACCACCCTGTCTCGACTTTTAGTCGAGACGGCCCCTCCTGAATCAGGAGGGAAATGGTGTAGCAGTGAGCCGACTAAGTTACAGTACTAAAATATAGCTATGAGAAAAATACTATGGGTAATAGACAAGACGCTCTGCCTTTAGAACATAAAAATGAAATCATAACCACCTCACTCTTCCCTCCTGATTCAGGAGGGACCGATTCTGCGTTAAGCAGAATCAGGGTGGTCGTTTTCACTTATCAAAGCAAGCCCTAATTTCTTCCAGCACACCATCCAGATTCTCAAACACTTTCACATTCTCAAACCTGATCACGCGGATATTCAAACTATTCAAGTAACGAGTACGCTCTTCATCATACTTCAATCCTTCTTCTGTAAAATGATGTTCACCATCTAACTCTACAGCCACTCGTTCTGGTGCACAATAAAAGTCAAGTATGTAACTACCTACACTGTGTTGCCTTCTGAATTTCTTTCCAAGCTTACTATTTTTTAAACTATTCCAGAGCGTTGCTTCTGCGGAAGTAAGATTGCTGCGTAATTCTTTTCTAAATTGTTTGAGGTCGTTTCGATTGTGTATCATGATTTAATGCGAGAGACGATCTCTCCTGAAAGGAATTAATAGGTGATAATTAAAATTAAATACAATTTAAATATTTACAAATGGCGGTGTGTAGATTGTATAATCTCAATGGCTTGTATTCTTTAGAAGAAGATAGCAACATAGGCACCACTACTCTACTTCCCTCCTGATTCAGGAGGGACAGATTCTGCGCTAAGCAGAATCAGGGTGGTCGTTTAGCTTTTAAACAATTTTAAATTAACAGTATCAATCTTGACAATTGGAAACAATCTAATTCAAAAATAAATTGGTGTAAGACCACCCTGTCTCGACTCTTAGTCGAGACGGTCCCTCCTGAATCAGGAGGGAAGTGGAGTGGTGGCACACTGCACATTTAATAACACCGCTTAAATAATAGAACTACAAATTCTTAAAAACTCATTTTATAATCTTAATTTTCGGCCTTCAAATTTTCCTCATGAAGCACAATGCCGTCATCATTACTGGTGGCTACCTCAATACTAACCAGGCCAAGACGGCCCACGGCCTAATTCGCGGCACGGACAGATTTAATATCGTTGCTGTTATAGACCAACCCTGCACAGGCAAAGATGCCGGTGAGGTACTGGATGGTAAGCACAGAAATATTCCGGTTTTTGAATCGCTTGCTTCCTTTTATGCATCTTCTTATAAAGCTGATTATTGCATCGTGGGTGTTGCCACCAAGGGAGGTGTAATTCCGCCTGAGCTTCGTAGTGAGTTAAAAGATGCTCTTACCTATGGCTTTAATCTTGTTAACGGCCTTCACGAATATGCTTCTGATATTACTGAACTGGCAGTGCTCGCAGAACAAAAAGGGTTGCAGATTATAGATGTTCGTAAACCGAAGAAAGTAAAAGACCTGCATTTCTGGTCTGGTAAAATTAAGGATGTGAAGTGCCCGAAAATTGCCGTGCTCGGTACGGACTGCGCATTGGGTAAACGCACAACAACACGCATACTCGTTGAGGCTATGCGCGCTGCGGGCTACAAAGCTGAAATGATTTACACTGGCCAAACCGGCTGGATGCAAGGTGCCAAGTATGGTTTTGTTTTCGATTCAACACTCAACGATTTTATCTC
>DATJHZ010000254.1:0-4907 GCA_035493595.1 Cyclobacteriaceae bacterium
GTCAGACGATGGCTTGAAATACAAAGACACTACCAAGAAAGACATCACTATTTATGTTGAGCGTAAAAAAACACAAATACAAGGAAGGATTATTGAATTCTGGGATGTGTTGCTCGGTGATATACGTGTGACGGAGACAAGTAAGTAGTTACTGGTCAATAGTCATCGGTCGATGGTCGATGGCTTAAATGAATTTATCTGCCATGCTACAATAGTCAATTCAAAGGGGTAACATGTACATACTTTCAGGTAGGAATAGAAATCACTAAGTCATAAATAAAATCTTTCGTGTTGAAATACATTTTTGTAATGATGTTCGTCGCATGCGCATGTCCGTTGACTGCGCAGATTGTCGGTGACATGGATGAGAGTAAGCTCTATGCTGAATCAAAACAAGTGAATCAGTTTTTCAGAAGATTCAATGGTGAGGAGAGTAAAAAAGGAGATCGCTATTATCCTAAAGACAAGCAATACAGAAGTACAAAGCTGAGAAAGAATTATCTTGGAATGTTGTTCGACGAAAGTAACGCAGGAATGAGCTCTGCCCTTAAAGTTGAATTTGTAAAATATGTGTTAGATAAAGGCGACTCATCCATTTTAGATTTTCACGGTGGCAATTGGTTTTCAGAAGTGCGTGCATTTTTTACTATGAATGGTGTGGAGCAGCCCATCACACTATACATGGAGCTGGAAAAAGATCATCTTGGCTATAAGTGGGTGATTAGTAAAATCCATGCTGATATGTTTGACTCTTACTTTCAGCGCGATACAACAAAGATTGGCAGGTTTCTTCATCCGCTCAGTCACGAGTTAGATTTCATGAATTTACGAAAAGCATTTTCAAACACTGACAGCATGAGTCAGTTTACTGTGAAGCGATTTATACCAGATCATCTCTCTATTTTTTTATACGAGGTAAAAAAAGGGAATCTGAAATTCAAATCAGTGGATCAGGTGAAATTCCATTTCTTTCAAATTAACGGATGGTACTTTGAACTTTCTCAATTCAACAGATCAGGCTATAACACTGGCTGGTTAATATCCAATCTGGTGAAACTAAAAAATGATTCAGAGAAGAAACTTATGTTAACCTATTTATACAAGTAGCTTATCCCAAACCCTTCTTCGATAAATTGGGATGAAGCTTGAAACACATCCATTGAATTATAGAACTGAAATATGAAACGATATAAACATTGGTTAATCTTTTTTGCATTACTACTCTTGTTGTCGTTTAATGTTGATGCTCAAAAACCCAAAGCCAAGAAGCCTGTAAAGAAAACCGTTCAAAAAACACAAGTAACTAAAACCAAGAAGCCAGTAGTTAAAACGCCTCCACCGGTACGCACCATTGCTGAGGATGAAAAACGGGTAAGAGACATTGTAGCCTTTCTTCAATATTTACTAAACACACTTGGGAGCAGTGCTACATCCTCACGCGACAAAGAGGTGCTGGTTAAAGAAAGTTATTCCAAAATATTCAGAGATAGCAAAGTTCAGATTGAAGATGACCTGGATGAAGAGCGAATAGTAATCACCAACAAAGACATTGTGCCCTACCTGAAAGATGTAGATTTCTTTTTCAAGGATGTTAAATTTGAATTTACTATTGAGGATATTAAAAGCAGTACCTTGCCCAATGGCGAGCTTTTCTACAAAGTTTCTACCAGGCGTGTTCTTACCGGTACTACAACAGAGGGTAAAAAAATCACCAACACCATACCTCGTTACATTGAGGTTAACTACCATCCTGAAGATCAGGATCTCAAAATAGTAAGTATTTACACGAATGAAATCAACGAGACTGAAGTACTAAAAAATTGGTGGAGTGAACTCTCGTTAGAATGGCAAACCATACTTAGAAAAAAATTACCTGGCAATAATAAAACAGATAGCCTGCAGATCAACGACATCAAAGCAATCACTTCTGTTGAAGAACTTGATCTTAGTAATAACATATTTGTTCAAGACATTGAACCACTCGGCAGACTTCTAAGTCTTAAATCTCTTAACTTATCAGGCACAAGAGTTAATGATCTCACTCCTATCCGCAATCTCACAGAATTAGAGACACTCAATTTAGCGCATACTAAAATTGCAGATCTGTCACCGTTAAAATATGCTAACAAATTATTGAGTCTTGATCTCAGTTATACAACAGTCACAGATATTTCAATTCTTGAAAAAATGCCAGCATTGCAAAATCTTTCGATGAACGGAATGTCGGTAAATGATTTCTCTCCAATCTCTTTGCTTACGGAGTTGCAGAAAGCAGACCTTGCAGCCACCAACATTTCAAACCTCACACCTTTTCAAAATCTGGTGAATGTGACAGCGCTGAATATTTCGGGTACACTCGTTCAGGATTTGGGTCCATTGAAAAATTTAAAGAACATTATTGTACTTGATATTGATAGCACACACATCAGCAACATTAATGCGTTAAGCAATTTTGAAAACCTAGCTACACTGCACGCCAATTACACATCCATTGCAAACCTGCTGCCGCTACAGAAATTAACACATCTCGAAAAAATTTATGCTGATCATACCCGCATCAACAGAGAAATAGCCGATAATTTTATAGCGACACATCCAAACACTCAAGTCATATTTGATACTGATAATTTGAAAACCTGGTGGGATGCACTTTCACCTGAATGGCAAACCGTTTTCAGTAAAGCTGCGAGCATTTCAATAACACCATCAAAAGAAGAGATGGCCAAAGTCTCTCATCTGGATTCTATTAACATAAGTGGCAACATGCGCATCAATACACTTGAGCCATTACAAAAACTCCAAAAGCTTAGGGTGATCATTGCGAATCAAACGGCTATTCATGACTTATCTCCTCTGCAAGGACATACAGAAATAAAATACCTCGACATCAGCGAAACAGAGGTGAGTGATATCTCAACGATAAGTCAATTTACGAAGCTAAAAGTATTTCGTGCTGATAAAAGTAAAATAGAAAACATGGAACGTTACTCGCTGCCAAGCCTTGAATTATTTTATGCAGACGGCACTGCCTTTCATGATATCACAGCTCGTGAATTTCTGGAGAAGAATCCCAAATGTCTTTTAATCTACAAAACTGTTCACCTCAACAGGTGGTGGAATGCCTTAGCAGAAAATTGGAAGAGCGTCTTTCTCACACAATTAGGAAATGATACTACAAGAGAGAACTTTCACACACTTGTTGAAAAGGTGGCATTACATTTTAAAGATGCACCCGTTACTGATCTGAATGCCCTAAGTGAATTTGTGCGCTTAAAAGAATTACATTTCTCCGGAACGGCGATCACCACCATACCTCCATTGGAGAATATAAAATCATTAACATCATTACATGCAACTAACGGTCCCATTCAAAAAATAGAATCGCTGAGCTTGCTTGCATCGTTAGAAGATCTTGATATTTCAAATACACCAATAGACAATTTGGAAGCGATACAAAGCTTGGCTCAACTCAAAACACTAAACTGTGCGGGCACGCAAATCAAAAGACTAGACCCGCTTTCAAAACTAGAACACCTTGAATATCTCGATTGCTCCAACACCAATGCAAACAAACTTGATCCACTTGACAATCTTCAACTCAAAACATTAAAGTGCTACAATACAAAAATCTCTAACCGCACAATAGAAAACTTTAAAGCCAAGCATCCGGATTGCAATGTGATGTATTATAGGTAAGTTCTTATACAACAGCGGAATATCAGTTACAAATCAATTATTTCATCAACAATCGCTGCATGCACTTCAACTCCATTAACCTTTCTTGATTTGTGTTCGTCTACATAGAAATAATCTTCTTTGTCTCCTATGTATCCCATGATCACTATCTTGTCATTCAGATCTTCTTTTTTGATCTTTCCGGTAAGTAATTCGTCGCTTGTAATGAGTTTGTAATTCATACCAAGCCCGCGCATTTTCAATTTTAGTTTTCTATCTGCCGTATCTCTGAATTTATGCTTAACTCCAAATGAATTTTCGGCTATAGCATAACTAAAGGAATAAATATATTTTGAATTAAGTAATTGTTGCATTGGTAATTCTTTAACAAGAATTGAGTCCTCTAATGTCAAATTTCCAAATCCATGATTCAATACGTTGAACTTTGAATGAGATACTTCTAAGTCGTCCCAGATATAGTCTGGTTTATAGAAGTCACGAAGCCCAACAACCTGAACTGTATTTTTTATAGTCGCCAATTCTTTTACCAACACAGTGTCTTGGTCTAAGCTGTCCGGAACTAAATAGAAATCCAAAGCAATCACCCTTGGTGAATATTTTTTAATGATTCTCAGTTGTTTCCCTAACTCTATTCTATTATTCTCTCCAATATCTACAATAGTTATTATCGGATCTCTCTTAACAAGACCAAGGTTAATTATTAGCACAATTACTATGAATGATAAAAATATTCTCATATGATTTCGGGTCATTATTTCTGACAGTGTTGAAGGAATCTGCAATTTAGTGAATAGTAAATTTATTAATTTGATAAGTTTACCCTAACTCCTAACAAGTCTTCATCCCGTTTCAACCTCTCATGGAAAGCCCTATCGATTAAAATTAATCAAAGTGTAACGCCAACACAATTTGAATCAAGATAAACCTCAACGCATGCTTTGTTACCGAATCATTATCAACTTCCATGTGTGCTGTGTTTTTACATGAGGCTATATCAAGGCCTCACTTTATTTTCATCTTTATTTTGAATTACACCAAAGGAAGTTAAATTTGATTTTAGTCATTTTTTTAACGTATACATTTTTTGATTTGAAGACCCCTTTTAACCCCCAAAAAATTACCAGTGAGTCACTTCAACAGTTTCGTCACGTTACTGATCCGCTTGCCGATAACGTTATCAATGGCATTATAGCATCTGGTCAGGAAAAACA
>DATJHZ010000255.1:0-8003 GCA_035493595.1 Cyclobacteriaceae bacterium
TCTATTCTATACTTGATTGAAGCCAGCGATGGAAAAAAAGGAACGCTCATAGATGCGTACGGAGCCTATGCTGATGCCAAGCTTTCAGACTTTATACGTCAGGTTGAAGATATTCAAAAGGATAAATCAGCATAAGGTCACCTAAAAACAAAATCATGAAGTCATCTCATCCAGTCAACTCGTTCTTTAACAAGTTTTCTAATACTGTAACCAGGGTTTCAGGAAAACCTGTAGCTTCTGTTATTGCTTTTTTTCTGATTATGATATGGGCCATAAGCGGACCGCTTTTCGATTTCTCTGATACCTGGCAACTCGTTATCAACACCAGCACAACGATCATAACTTTTCTGATGGTGTTTATTATTCAACAATCACAGAATAAAGATACCATGGCATTGCAATTAAAGCTTAATGAATTGATTGCCTGTAGAGAAGATGCCAGTAATCGTTTAATTGATATTGAGTCATTAACCAGCGACGAATTAGAAGTGCTTAAAAAATTCTATAGCAAATTGGCTATTTTATCAAAGAAGGAAAACAGCCTGCATAGTTCACATTCACTTGATGAAGCAGTGATCAAACATCAGAGTAAACGAAAAGTTGTAAAAAAATTATATAATAAGGTTCTATAACTCCTATTATTGAAATACTGTAACCTGGGGTTTGAAAATCTGCTGCGTACCAAATAACAACGGCAACTTGGTAAGAAATTTTATCTCCCACGCTGCTCCATAGTCTGCATTCTTACCATAGTATGCCATTTCTAAAGAAAGACTTGGCAACACGAGATTTTCATTCAATGTTCTAACACCAGCACGGATGGTAGGGAAGACAGACTCCTTATCCACTAAACTTTTATTCAATGTGATTAAGTTAAGATCAAAGCGGTGAAAGAGAGCAAAGCGAAAACCATAAAAATACCACGGCATAAAATAAACAGTCTCAAGTCCTATCGCCATTTTTTCATTGCCAAAAGGTGAGAGCTTTTGTTTATTCTCCCATTTACGATCAAGTATTAACGTCTTGTCAAATTTCCGGTCTATTCCTTTTATATACGTGAAGTAAACAAACTGTCTGAGTTGAGATTTTCTCACTCTTTTAAGATCACTGAAATAGGTTCCGGTCAAACTAATTATTCCGTCTTCAGCCACTCTACTCTTAAAATAACTTCCTATAGCAAGTGCCGCATTAACGTATCCGATATTTTCAAAATAATGACCAACAGTACCATCGACCTCAAAATAAGATCTGTCTGTAAATTGATTTGTTTCCTGACCTCCAATCAACGTAGCCGTTGCTCCGGTAGGTATATCTTCTGTTTTTCCAAAACCTCTTACCCGCAAACTCTTTAAGAAATTTCTCTTGGCCAGTGTCACGCTGCCAAGTATAAGTGTACGGTTATAAAAGAATGAGTTCGAGTCTTGGGAAATAAAAGGTCTTTCTGTAAAATTTATCGTATTAACCCTGGCTGAAAAAATTATGTTCGTCCGCTTTGTGTATTCAAATGAACGTCCGAACCAAACATCAGCATTGTTCTCAGTATATGGAACTTTTAGTGTATCGTAATCTTCAAAGTAAAAATTCTCACGTGTATGAAATAAATCAATACCCCCAGCATAATTGATATCCGGTGTAAAGAAATCACGCCCAAGTGAAAGCCTTGTCCGCTCCCGAATATAGTTATCAGTGTATTCAACTTCACCCTGGATAAATGATTTAAAAAGATTTTGTTCCCGAAGTGTTATCTCATATCCGTTTTGCGGATGGTCAGTAGTGCTCCTGAAGTATGATATCTGTAACTGCTTGGCATAACCCATAATATTAATATCATACAAATCAAATCTGAATTTATTCATTGAACCAAAAGCTCCTGAAATACCAATAGATGCCACATCCTGAGTAACAACAATCACATCAACTTCGTGTGCATTATCTTTATTAGGAGTGAGATAGATTCTGGCATCACGAAGTGTTTTGAATTGCCGTAAAATTCGCTCGTTATCTGCCATCCGGTAAGGATCTACAACATCACCCACTTTAAAGAGTAAATTTTGTTTTATAACAACGGCACGTGTATCCCGATGAACCTTGTTAACAAATTTTCCAAATCTCGTTGATGCCTTTTGCAGTGTATCTACTACCGAACCCTCCAACAGATCTACATACTTGAATGTGATAGAAGAAATTCTGTAACCGGCATAAGGTTTAAACACTTCTTCACTTTTTAGTATCACACTCACAAGTGTTTCTTTTCTGCCTTTCTTCTTGACCACCAAATCAAAAATATCTTTCGTTATTTTACTAGACGAAGACTTCTCCGCCAAGGTGTCATAAAATTTTGATGATTTTGAGTACGGGTTTTCCCTGATCTTTATTTTCGCTGCATCTCTTTCATTTAAATAGATAAGTGTATCGCGCTTGGTAATGAAAGTGGTATCTCTCAAAACAACTTGCAATCCTTTCTTTACATGAATCCTGTCTTTTGAACGTTGGCTAAGAGCTTTAACTACAGGGAGCATAAACAATAGAATGACAATCAGAATTTCTCTTTTCATAGACAACTCTATTACACTCTAATTTCGTGCTACATTCTAGCGAAATGAATAGGGTAGAATGGATGGTTTTATTTAACCAGGTGGGTATAAAGTTCTACAACGAACTCCCAATTGATGGAACAGAATCGTGAGCAATTCATCCCATCTGAGTATTCAAACACTTGGCATGTCTTTTACTTAAGTATAGACAGATGTAAGGCATTATGGTATTTACAAAGACGCTTATTCAAATTGCAGATGTATATAAATTCATCGTTAAATTTTTCAAACATGCTTTTCATCCACCATTTGAAGTACGAGAAATTATAAGGCAGTGCTATGCTGTAGGCAACAGATCGCTATTTCTTATAACGTTTACTTCATTTCTGGCAGGTATTGTTTTTACAAAACAATCAAAACCATCATTAGCATCATTTGGTGCAGAGTCGTGGCTTCCGTCTCTCGTGTCACAGGCGGTGATACGATCACTGGGGCCACTCATTACAGGTTTAATATGTGCCGGTAAGCTCGGTTCAAATATAGGGGCAGAGTTGGGCAGCATGCAGGTAACTGAACAGATCGATGCCATGGAAGTTTCAGGAACCAGGCCATTCTCATACCTGGTTGTTACACGCGTAGTAGCTACTACGTTGATGCTACCCATCCTGGTAATCTATGCAGACGTTGTTGCTTTACTAGGATCTTTTATCATGGTAAATACATTTAGCAATACAAGTTTTCAGTTGTATTTCACCGAAGCTTCAGAATCAATAACATATCTCGATGTTTTTTCATCACTTATAAAATCAGCTTTCTTCGGATTCGCCATGGGCATCGTGGGCAGTTATGCCGGATACCATTCTGACAAAGGAACAACTGGAGTAGGTAAGGCTGCCAATACAGCCGTTGTTGTATCCATGATTTTCATTTTCGTTATTGATCTGATCACACTTCAATTTTTGAATTTCTTACGTTGATGGAAAACAGAGAACAAACCATAGAATCAAAGCAACCCGTCTCTACTGACAATAAAGTGATAGAGATCCGAAATCTTCAAAAAAATTTCGGCGACAGAGTTGTGCTCAAAGATGTAAATCTTGATTTGTATGAACGTGAGAATCTTGTAGTCATTGGAAAATCGGGTACAGGAAAATCCGTATTGATCAAGTGCATTGTGGGATTACTCGTTCCTGATGGCGGAGAAATCAATGTCTTAGGATATAATGTTCCAGAGTTATCACCAGCTCAACTTAATGAGCTCAGACTGCAAGTTGGATTTTCATTTCAAGGCAGTGCGCTTTACGACTCCATGACTATACGTGAAAATCTTGAATTTCCGTTGAAGAGAAATCTAGGAATTTTTGATCGTGCACAATTAAATGAAATGGTAATGACAGCACTTGAAGAAGTGGGACTTGCCAATACCGTTGAGCAAACACCCGCTGAGCTTTCCGGCGGAATGAGAAAAAGAGTAGGTATAGCAAGAACACTTATTCTCAAACCAAAAATTATGTTGTATGACGAGCCTACTTCAGGGCTGGATCCTATAACCTCTATTGAAATTAATGAATTGATTTTAAGCGTACGCGATAAACATAATACCTCATCGATCATCATCACTCACGATATCAGCAGTGCCCGTCAAACATCTGACAGAATCGTAGCACTGTTTGATGGTGAAAGTAAAATACAAGGAACATTTGATGAGCTTAAAAATACAGAAGACACTGAACTCAAACACTTTTTTAATTATTAGTATATGGAAAATCAAACCGCTAATCAGAGTATAAAATTAGGAGCCTTCGTAGTAGGCGGAATACTGCTCTTTCTATTAACCTTGTTTTATTTAGGAAAAGAGGATAATGTGTTTAATAAAACATTTATGGTATCAGCTGTTTTTAAAAATGTAGAAGGTTTAAAGCAAGGCGATAATGTATGGCTTTCTGGTGTGAAGATCGGTACTGTTAAACGTGTACAAATTGTTGCTGAAGGAAAAGTTATTGTAAGTCTTTCCTTAAAAGACAAACAGAATGAGTTTATCAAGAAAAACGCTACAGCATTTATAGGCTCTGACGGTTTGGTTGGTAATAAGATTGTCGTGATTCGTCCAGGCACGGTCGCTCAGATTATAAATGACAATGATACGATCAATGCCTTCTCTCCTACCGATACGCAGGAGCTTTTTAATATTGCCAAAGATGTAGGCAACAATGCACGTTCCATTACTGATGATCTTAAACGTATCTCTGAAAGATTAAATAAAGGTGAAGGAATTTTCGGAGAGCTGCTTCAAGATGGACCAATTTCCGCAGACCTTCGCCAGGCAGTCGCTTCTTTTAAAGCCACTGGAGAAAGAACAAATAAACTGGCAGAAGATGCCAATGTTCTTCTCACAAAAATTAATAAAGGCGATGGGCTTGTAACAAAGTTAATATCCGATACTGCTTATGCGAATACATTTGAAACAACCTTGGAAAATATTGGCAAAGTAGGACAAAACACTAAGAAGATGTCTGAAGATCTTCAAGGTATAATTTCAAAGATGAATAACCACAATAATGCTATTGGAGTTTTATTAACAGATACAGCCTTTGCTAACAAGCTAAAAGGTACAATGGATAATGCACAAAAGGCATCCGTAAAACTGGATGAAAACATGGAGGCTCTGAAACACAATTTTCTGTTAAGGGGATATTTCAAAAAGCAAAAGAAAAATAATAACTCAAGTGCTAGTGCCAGTGCTAAATAATGGATGATTATTACTGTGCTAAATAACCACCATCAATCCTCAATGATGTTCCCGTTGTAAAGGAGCTATCATCAGACGCGAGAAAGATAAATCCACTGGCTATTTCTTTTACAGTTCCAAGCCTGTTCAGCGGATGAAGTCCTATGATGCGTTGCTTCGTTTTATCATCTTCGTTAATTCCATTTTTAGTTAGCATAGGTGTATCAATAAAACCTGGGCAAATAGAATTAACACGAATTCCGTTTGCTGCATATTCAAGCGCTGCCGTTTTAGTAAGACCAATGACGCCATGCTTTGCAGCAACATACGCTGCTGAATTTGCAAATCCAACATAACCAAGTATAGAGGACATGTTTATGATGGTGCCGCTCTTTTGCAATACCATTTGCGTCAATTCATATTTCATACTGTTAAATATTCCAGTAAGGTTAACATGTATGGTGTAGTTCCAATCTTCTTCACTCATATCACCGATTCGCTGTGATTCACAAGGTACACCGGCATTATTCAGCGCAACATCAATAGTTCCAAAGGCTTCAACAACGGAAGTCACTGCATTCTTAATTTGCTCAGCTGATATAACATCACATTCAATAAAGAAAGATTTATCATTTTCAGCTTTCAACTCTTTCATTGTTTCATCAATAGCTACTGACTTTATATCAGCGATCACAACATTTGCACCTTCTGCAGCAGCAGCTAAGGCGCAGGCCTTGCCAATTCCCGATAATCCTCCGGTAATAAATACTGTTTTATTCTCAAGCTTCTTCATGGCGCAATTGTTAAGTGCATTTATAATTTATTTTCTGGATAGCACACATAATCAGTATGCTTTAAAATTAAGTAAGGGCATCAGGTAGTAGCTATACTTCCTGATGCCCTTCTCAAATTGGAATTGAAATTAATACGGAACAGAGCCAGTGTTTGGCCCCATAAAACCTCCCCAATAAACACTTGAGCTATCGTAGTAATGAGAATTGGTTTCAGGCCAATGATCCTTATCAAAACCTGGTGCATTTTCTAATGTTTCTTTATCCTGATTTAAAATAAAGGCTTCGTTTTTAGGATCAACCTTTAATAATGAATAAGGCACGGCAAAAAACTTTTCACCTACGCCCAGAAATCCACCTAATTCAATTACTACATATTCTATTTTTCCTCCCGATAAATCGATCATAATATCCTTGATTGTGCCAAGACGTTCTTCATGGGTATTAAAAACTTTATCACCAATAACGGAAGAAGCTGTTAAGAACCTTAACGGGCTATTTGGATGGGCGCCTTCATGATTTACGCCTGTTAGATTATCTGAATCAAATTTGTTCTTGCTCATAATTAATGTTGTTAAGTTTCAAAAATTGAACACTATTTTTTATTCAACAGCCCAAACATAGTGCCGATGTTGATGTTGGCGCAGTAGTGAACAGAATGATTAGCTGTGTACCGTTACTTCCTGATGTTGTCCGCAACTGTTGAATAAAATCCACACTCCCTCGTCGACGATATTTTAAAATCTGTTTGTAACACGCTTTTACAAATGGCAGGTTTTTTCATACTGTCTAGATTAAGAATTATAACATGTATGAAAACAGTGCTACATTTCTGGTATGTACTATTAGGTCTTACCCTAATTAGTTGCGACATCATTATAGATATTTTTCAGGTCAGTCTCGTAATAGGAATTCTTCTTGTTGCGTCAATATTCCTTCTAATTATTTTTATTATAAGCAGGGTGGTGAAGAAGAGAAATTCAGCTGATCAATCGTAACTAAAATGCAGGTATGAGTTTTATTAAGAATTTTGCATCTCTACTTGTAAATACATTTAAACAATGGATTGACAGAGATCCATTTAACAACAGCATTATCATCGCTTATTATACAATCTTTTCACTCCCTGGTCTCCTTGTTATCATTATAAACATTGCAGGATACTTCTATGATAAAAGCGTAGTCACAACAGATATTACCAACGAGATACAGGCTATGATCGGTGGCGACACCGCTAAAGACGTGCAGGCTATTATTATAAAAGCTACTGAACATAAAGGCAATGTCATTGCATCAATTCTTGGCGTTGCCACACTCATCTTTGGAGCAACTGGTGTATTCTATCAACTACAACAAATGCTAAATAAAATATGGGAAACAGAACCAAAGGCTAAATCAACCAAAAAGATTATTGTTCTTATTATGAACAGGCTTTTTTCACTCGGACTTGTTTTAGCATTAGGTTTTCTAATGTTGGTTTCACTTGTAATTTCAACTGTACTCAATGCATTAGGTAATTGGGTTACCAATCACATGTCTTTATCGTTTGATATAATTTTTAAAGTGATGGATATCCTAATTTCCATCGGTGCTATTACGCTCCTGTTCGCATCCATTTTTAAATTTTTGCCAGATACTAAAATTCGCTGGAAAAATGTCTGGCCAGGATCGCTCTTAACAGCCGTCTTGTTTGTCATTGCTCAATATCTACTGGGACTATATTTTGGAAAGAGTAATCCAGGAACTACTTACGGCGCAGCTGGGTCTATTGTCTTAATTATGCTCTGGGTATCCTATACCGGAATGATTCTGCTCTTTGGTGCCGAGTTTACACATGAATACAATATCTACTGTAATAAAAGAAATTCAAAAAACGTAACTGATTAAAGTTCATTTATGACCGCATAATTATTTCTCACCTTAACAGGTGATATTTCCCTTCTTTTATGC
>DATJHZ010000256.1:0-2669 GCA_035493595.1 Cyclobacteriaceae bacterium
TTGTTGTAGTACACAAGCTTTTGGACACCGGTAACGTGATGTGTCTTTACATCGAGGTGAACATCCATGCTGTACTCAACGCGTTGCTGCCAGCGGAAATCTTGTGATGATGCAGAAAAGTAAGAAAGCAGGCCAGCAAGGGCCAATACATGGAGTTTAGGCATAATTGTCAATTAACGTTTGCAAAATATCCAAACCCTTGAATTTTACAAAGCCTTTTTATTTCGCTTCAGGTCTAGGAAATAAGATAAGCTGCCCGAGAGAAAGTGACCTTCTGAAATAGTGAGAGGTTCGCCTGAAAGCGCTATCGGTATATTGTAGGTATAAGTTGCTGTTAAGCTAATTTTTTTATAACTGATGCTTAGCGGAAAACTGATGGCATAATTCATCACACCAAATACATTTTTATCAGTTTGCACAATACTGTAAGGTGTGCCATACATTTTTAAATTCTTTATTCGTTCTCTTAAATTTTTTGGATCTACAAACTCAATAGTGCTGATGGTTTCATTTCCAAATAACGTGTAAAACGAAGGAATGAATGCGATGCGATCCAAGCCAAGCCACTTCTTTTTCTGAATGGTAATATTTATACCAGGCATGATACGATGCACGTGGGCATCGCCAAAGTAATAGGCATAGTTTACACTGAGTGTAACGGGCTTGAATTCAAGCATGGGTGTTACTGACACTGTATTGCGGTAAGGTATGTATGAATCACTATTGACATTGTAAAAATAATGATCGTACTCTGTCATGATGGAGAAGTGTTTTGAGAAATCGTGCATGTAGCCAGCGCTCAAAATTGTGAGGTAATACTTTGGCTCAAAGTCTTTGCTCCAGTAGGCAGATGCATCAGCATAAAGTCCTGTTTTGTGATAATAGGAAATGCCTGGAGCTAATCCGAAATTTTGAATGCCCAGTGTACGGCCTGCAGAGAGAACGTTACTGTTATAACTCAGGCGGGTTACAATTTGTGAACTGGGATCATCTGTAACAGCCAGTAAACTGTCAATGAGTTGAAAAATGGAGAGCGAGTCGAAGGCCGTTAGCTGTGTTGTATCGGCACTTTTTAAAACACGATCATCCTGAGCGTAAACTGCCCAGGATGAAAATAATAGTATCGTTAAAAACAGTTGGTAGAGTCTACTCATGCTACAACCCCGTCAGTTATTGCGTTGCAGAAGTCGCTGTTGCGATCGATCTTTTAGATGTTGTCGCCTTTCCTGATGCATCTGCCGTTGTTCTATCTGTCGAAGCAAAAGCCTTCGAAAATCTCCTTCCGCCTGGCGCAAGGTCATCAGCTTTTGAGGTGAGATTACACTTAGCATGCGACCTGAATAATTTTTTTCCAGATCAAGTTCCTGTTGTTTAATCTTGAGGTCCAGATCAAGCAACGTCTTTTCATCGGCACCATTTTTCTTAGCTTGTCTATATTGCTGACGCAGCTCCTGACGCTTGTCGGTAAACTCGCGGTACACAGGCCAGAATTTCTCAGCCTCCTCAGGTGTTAACCCAAGGCGCTCCGTTATGTAGGCAGCACGTGCGGCATTTATTTTTTCACGGGCTTTAGTATCCTGTGGAGGAGCTACACCATCATCATCCTGCGCTATAGCCAGGGTTGTGGTGAAAAACAGAAATAGTATATAGAGTATTTTATTCATTGTCGTGTGTTCATTCATTTAATCAAGCTCATCCAACATCTCATTATAATCAACCGTATTGATATTTAATTCGTAAACCTCGTTTTCAATCTGGTCAACATCATCAGCGTTAAAGTCAACAGACTCCAATACATCATCCGTTGTCAGGTCTGAGTCATCAAGATACGCAACCAGATCTTCTGTTTGAATTGTAGCCAGTATAGTTTCAACATCCTGTTCGGGTTTGCTAAACCATAAAATTCCAGCGACAATCAGTACCACTACAGGCACAGCATACTTCAGTGTAACCATCCATGGGCTACTCCAGTTGAGAGCATTCTTTTGCGATGCTATGCGTGCCTGGATGGTATTGGGAAGCTTATCAAAGTACCCTTCCGGCACATTGAAAATATCCTTTTTTGGTATGTCTTCCAGTTTCATATTCAGTGTTTTTGACTGTTTATTGTATGAATGGTTTAATTACTCCGTTAAGAATTCTTCTATTTTCTTTACCGCGTGGTGATAGCTGGCTTTCAGGGCACCTACACTGGTATTGGTAATTTCAGAAATCTCTTCGTATGGCATGTCATCAAAATATTTCATGTTAAAGACCAGCCTCTGTTTGTCCGGTAAT
Organism: Cyclobacteriaceae bacterium; assembly: GCA_035493595.1. GTDB lineage: Bacteria > Bacteroidota > Bacteroidia > Cytophagales > Cyclobacteriaceae > DATCRE01. The sequence continues at coordinate 2,278 of DATJHZ010000256.1, forward strand.
TTTAGTAAAGCTTTTTGCAGTTTTAACTGAATCTCGTCGCCTGAAATGTGAGACGATTTGTCCAGTTTGTTGCATAGTTCTCCCTCCACATCACCTATAGGTAGAAAGAACCGTCTTTTCTTTCGTTGCAGAAAACTCAGGCATTCATTCGTGGCAATACGATAAACCCAGGTGAACAGCTGCGAATCTTCTCGGAAGCTTTGAATGTTTTTATAGACTTTTATGAAAACATCCTGAGTAATGTCGTGGGCATCATCATGGTCGATAACCATTTTCCGGATATGCGAGTACACACGCTGCTGATAGGCGCGCACAAGCATATTGAAACCATAGTTCAGGGTTTCGGGATTGCGTATTTTCTCTAAAAGCTCTTTGTCCTCCAAGGAAGGATT
>DATJHZ010000257.1:0-10950 GCA_035493595.1 Cyclobacteriaceae bacterium
TTGAACTTCTAAACCTGCACTGTAGGTTCTAACTTGTGGGTACACTCCGTAATCAACTCCCCTGCTGATATTTCCACCCGCTATCTCCGGATCAGTACCAGAGTATTTGGTAATTGTCAACAGGTTGTTTCCATTGACATACAGTCTTATTTTTTTCAAATTGATTTTAGAAAGCCAATCTTTTGGCACATTAAATCCAATCTGGAGATTTCTAAGTTTTAGATAAGAACCATCTTCAACAAAGTATGTTGAAGGCTTACTGAAATTTCCATTCGGATCGTTAGCTACATTTCTTGGATTGTTGGAATGATGTTCCGGAGTCCACGCATCGTGAATGAGAGTTGTTGAATTATCATCCCCAAAGAAATTTCTGGAGTAAGCTTTGTTGGCGTTGAATATATCTACAGCCTGAACACCTTGAAACTGAATGGATATATCTAATATTTTATTGTAAACAACGGTAGTATTAAATGCATAAGTCATCTTCGGCCATGGATTACCAATTACAGTACGGTCGTACTCTGCTGTAACTTTTCCATCTTTCTTGTTATTAGGTCCGTTGAGATCTTGGTACATCAGATCTCCGGGAGAAGTACCTGCTTCCTGATATATTCCATCTTTCGCATAAGTATTGATAGCACCAACATCTGATGCAGAGTTTAACATCTGCTGCACCTTGTATCCATAAAAACTTGAGATTGGTTTGCCAGCATACGTTCTTGTCATCCCACCAATCTGCCCTCCACCATCTCCACCAGTGATATACTGACCAAACAGGCTCAACATCTCATTCTTCATGAGTGATGTATTACCGTTAACAGCAATATTGAATTTGTTAATATTGGTTGTGTAGCCTAAGTCAATGTCAATGCCTGTATTTCGAAGTGTACCCACATTGAAAACAGGAGATACCGGATCGAAGTTATGTGTAGCAATACCAATGGATGCAGCTACTGGCACAGGAACCAAAAGTCCTTCTGTATCTTTTCTGTAAAGATCTACGCTAACCGTAAATTTGTTTTGAAACAACGCCATGTCGATAGCGATGTCTGTCATGTTAGATTCTTCCCAACGAATTTTGTTATTCGAAAAACGACTCAGGTAATAACCCGTTGTTTTATTAGATCCGGCAGCATCAAATGAGTAGGTGGAGAATTGTGAGGTATATGGACTTTGATACGCAAAATTGCCGATGCCACCTGTGTATCCAAGCTTACCCCAACTCGCACGCAACTTCAGACTTGAAATGGTGTTGATACTCTGAAAAAATTTCTCCTCTGAAATTTTCCAGCCTGCAGAAAAAGATGGGAAGACACCCCAACGATACTGAGGAGCAAATTTTGAAGAACCATCTCTCCTGATATTCGCTTCAAAGAGATACTTATTATCAAAGTTATAATTGAATCTTCCGAACTGTGACAACAATCTATCCTGATCTACATTATATCTGTCTGTTGATGCGATGGCACCTGTTGTAAGGTTTAAGCTTTGTGCCACAGGAATTGGATAGCCATTTCCTGTCACGTTAAAATGACGTCCATCTGATTGCCATGATTCATAACCACCCATGACTTTAAAATCATGCTTACTGATTTTCTTACTGTAAGTAGCCACAACATTGGCAGTCAGAGCTTGCGTTGTACTATAGCCGTAAGTTAACTGCGCTATGTGATTTGAGAAGAAACCATAATCAAACGCTTCGTTAAACTGTTGTACGAGGTAGCTGTAATAATTTAATCCAACAGTAGATCGAACCGTCAGTCCCTTCAAGGGTGTCGCTTCCAGAAATGCATTACCATCTACTCTGTTTGATGTGCGAGTTTCATGTTGCTGATATTGTGTAGCTACAGGATTCGGTCCTTGAAAATAGGCTTCACCTCTGCCCCACCCTCCATACGGATTGGTCTTATCATAAATTGGCATGGTAGGAACTGATCGATAAGGAATTCCACCTGTATAACTCTCGTTATTATTACTGATCGGGTTTTCAATAACTTTAGAAAGGATCAATGTTTCTCCCAGCTTCAGCCATTTGGTGAGCATCAGATCACTGTTCAACCTCATGCTGTAACGCTTATAAGTATTGTCTATCAGAATACCTTTTTCATTGTCATTACCAAAAGAGAAATAGTAATTGATCTTTTCATCGCCCTTCGAAACGGATACACTATTGGATTGAATCATTCCACTGCCATTATAAAAAGCACCAATCCAATCTGTATCGGCAGTGTAGTTGTCCCATCCTGGTTCAGGATTTTGACCTGCATTTAACCTGCTCTCTTTTTTGTACTTCACATAGTCGGCACTGTTAAGAAGGTGAGGCAACTTCATTGCATGGCGTTGACCGATGGAGGTTTTGAAATTTACCTGCAAGCCACCATTCTTTCCTCTTTTTGTTTTTACCAGTATAACACCGTTGGCTGCCTGTACTCCGTAGATTGCAGAGGCCGAAGCATCTTTCAATACTTCCATAGACTCAACATCACTTACATCAAAACTGTTACCTGGATCCATTCGGATACCATCAATGATCCAAAGAGGAGCTGTGTTACCAATGGAACCGACACCACGAACGTGAATAGTAGGCGCAGAACCGGGAGCACCACCATTGCGTGTTACGTTTACACCGGCCGCCATACCTTGCAACGCCTGGTCTAAACGGAACTGAGTTTTATTTTCCATATCGGCTACTTTCACTACGGAAAGTGCGCCCGTTACATTTGATCTTTTCTGTTCACCATATCCAACAACAACAACTTCTTCAAGGGCTTTAACATCATCCGCAAGAGTTATGTTAATGGATGTTTGTTCTTCAACTTTAACTTCCTGTGATATATATCCAATAGATGAAAAAACCAGAATCGAATTATTCTCTGCTGCAATGCTGTAGTTTCCTTCAACATCCGTTATTGAGCCAACAGCCGTTCCTTTCACAACAATGTTTACACCGGGAATACCTTCGTTGCTTGCTTTTGATACTACCTTACCTGTTATAACTTTTTCTTGTGCACTCTGGCCATACACCAACTGCACAGCAAGAACCAGAATCACGACAACGAATGTTGTCATCAATTTTCTGGTATATCTACATGTCTCCAGTAAATGTTCTCTCATATCGTCTTCTGTTAATTAACCTGATAAAAACGAATAGCCGTGCCGCCACCTGGCGCTAACGTAAGTGTAAGTGTAGTGACGGCATCGACATCCTTACTTACTATTTCGAGAGGGAGGGGATTTGTTGTCATGTCAGCATTCTTTCCATCCTGGTAGATTTCTGCTTTGTATTTTTTACCATCTGTAAGAAAATCAAGTTTGATGTCGAGTGATCTTGCATCTTCATTGGTGATGCTGCCCAGAAACCAGTCGTTGCTGTTACGATCTTTTCTAACGGTAGTGATATACTTTCCTATCTCAGCATTCAACACTTTCGTTACATCCCAATCGGTAGGTACATCTTCAATAAATTTCAGTGCGGGTTTTCCTTCGTAGTTCTGTGGAAGATCTGCAGCCATTTGCATAGGACTATAGATTACAACATACAGTGCAAGCTGCTTGGCTAATGTTGTGTGAACTCTGAACTCTCCTGTCTTGCTGAACTCGATGTTAAAGATGCCGGGCGTATAATCAAGCGGACCACCAAGACATCTTGTAAAAGGTAAGATGGTTGTATGCGCTGGCGGATTACCTTCGCTCCACGCTTCATACTCTGTACCACGCGCACCTTCACGCGTCATCATGTTCGGGTATGTTCTGCGAAGGCCTGTATCTTTAATCGGCTCGTGCACATCAAGCATAACATGATAGCGTGCTGATGTCTCCATCACTTTATGATAATGCCTTACCATAAACTGACTCTGATGTTTTTCTTTCAGATCTTTGTTTACATAGCCGGTTTTTAATCGATGAATGTCGTACTGTGCGCAAAGCTTGAAAGCATCTTCCATTTGCTTTTCATAGTTGGCAATGTTTCCACCGGTTTCATGGTGTGCTATAAGACCGATATTTTTTTCTTTTGCATAGCGACTGATCTCTGCAAGATCATAATCAGGATAGGGCTTGGTGAAACTGAAATTTCCATAGACAGCCCACTCACCTTCCCAGCCTTCGTTCCAACCTTCGGCAAGCACTGCAGAGAGTTTATGGTTGGCGGCGAAGTCAATAAGTTCTTTCATGTTAGCAGTAGTGGCACCATGATTCGGGCCACCTTCCCATGTAAATTTCTTTACATGCATGCCCCACCACATACCATTATATTTTCCGGGTTTGATCCATGATACATCACCAAGAATATTTGGATCGTTAAGATTGAGAATGAGATAAGAAGTAATTAAGTCGCCAGGTTTAGAAGCAATCTGAATTGTTCGCCACGGTGTTTTCACTGGAGCAGTAGCCACAACGCGATCGCCATTTGACCACGGCACGAGATCACATTTGAGTACATTGTTGCCTTGGTTGAAGAGTGTCATCGACGCATAGTCAACTAATGCTGCTTCGTGTAAGCTTACATACAAACCATTACCTTCAAACGTAATGGGTGTGTGCATTTTCTCTTTTAACTCGCTCAGCTTGTTGTTACGAAAGAGATATTCAGAATCCATTTCTTTTCCGTAAGCAGGAATCCACCACGCTAAAAGATCTTGCGCGAATGCAAACTCGGTGAGCTCATCTGCTATGACAAAACTTTTAAGATTAGGTTGTGCAGGTATTTCATAACGAAAACCAACACCATCGTTATAAACTTTAAAGATGATTGTAAGCTTGCGCTTTAAACCAGTTTGCTCTTCGAGTTCAATGGCTTCCTGGGTGTAGTTATTCCTGATATTTTTTACCTCGCCCCAGGGCTGTGCCCAGGTTTCATCGAATGATGATTTAACAGCGTTGAGAATTTTAAAGTCTTTATCAAGTGAAGGCAAATCCTTTAGCGTGAAGCCTAACTTCGAATCGTTCAGGATAAATTTTCCCTGGCGTTGAACGTTGTAAAAAGGAATTCCATTTTTTAGTTGAAAAACAACTTTGATCGACCCATCTGGTGAAGCCAATTCAACAGGCTGCGCTTTTTTCTTCGCGTCGCATGAAGTAATGATGGTCAGCAGAAGAATTGAGCTAAGTAGGATATAAATGCGCTTCATGACAGGTTTACTGGGTTTTGTACGAACACAATCGTTATAAATGGCCTTAGCCAACGATTGCATTACAAAACAAGCCTGCCTGAAGGGCTGGATGAATTATTCCACTAAAAATATAGATTTTTTAGCGTCTGGTTCGAATTACAAATCTGAAATTCAGTTCGTTACAAAAAAGGTGTTCCTCAAAAATATAAAGCGATGCAAACTAAAAATCAGGTATTATATAGTGAACGTCTCTTAAGTTGAGCGCTTTTATTTGCCTCACCATCATTTTGAGCTGAGGAGCTAAACAAACCAGATTGATTACACAGTCTGGATCTCCATGATTTTCTGTTCGAACTCTTCGTTAGGAACAATTGATTTACTTTTTATGCGGGCTTTGTAACTGTAGATCGTATTAATAGAGTAATCCAGAATCTTCGCAATTTTCTCACTGTCGTTTATGCCCATGCGAATGAGTGCAAAAATTCTAAGTTCGGTGGTGAGAAGCTGATCGTCTTTTAGAATGATCCTGTCTTCTTCATTAAAGTAAGAGTTAAAAATAGTGACGAAGTCGGGAAAGAGTTTGAGGAATACCTTGTCAAAGCTGAAGTACAACTCTTCACGTTCTTTTTTAAGGTTGATATTATTAACGATGTACTTTATGTCGTCGATCTTTTTAGTCATCAGCTTAAGATCGATGGCTTTCTTAAAGTTTTCAATCTTGCCTAAATACTCAGTGTTGATATTGAAGTAGTAACCAATGTATTCTTCCTTGATTTTATCTGCTTCGCGCAACTTGTGATTAATCTCAATCAGGTTGTCATTCGTTTCGGAGATTGTCTTTTTAGCGGCTTGCAATTTTCTGAATTGCTTAAACACAATGAACGCAAAAACTATTAGCAGCACAGAGAGAACAGTAACTATAGCTGAGTATAAAATGAAGATTTTTCGCTGTGCATCAACGTTGTTAAGTTCAGCGCCTTCAATAATAGGAAAGATAGCGGCTACCTGTATTTTACGATGCCTTGCTCCATAATAATTAGCAGCATCCATCGCTTCCTTTATATAAGTGTAAGCTCTTTTTATATCGCCCTTTTTGTAGAGTATTTCCGCCAGATTTAAAATAGCAACAGTTTCTTTTGTACATGATCTGATGTCTGCAATAGCCGCAATGCACAATAAATCTATAGCGTGATCGGGTTGACCAGATTTACTGTAAACAAAACTCAGTGTACTGGCGGCAATGGCTAATTGAGGATCTGAAAGTTTGTAGTTCTTCATCAGTTCTTCAAAATCTGTAATCGCATCCATCAGGTTATTAGTCTTCAGATTTCTAAGCGCCCGCAATGTGAGACTCTGCCTGGGATTATGTTCGCAGCTAACAATAGCAGAATCCATATAGGCATTACCCAACTTGTTATACAAACTTGAATAATAGGTATGGTCATTAAAATCAATGAGATCATAATATGCCCTGGCTATCAATGAATAAAATTCAGTTTTCATTGTGTCGGGCAAAACATTGGCTTTGATCGTGAGCAGCGAATCGAGTGATTCTTTATACATGCCTGACGAGAGCAGCACAAAGCCAAGCTTCATTTTTGAATAGGCAATTTTTAATTGATCATGACTTCTATAAGCAGACTTTTGAAGTTTAAGGGCGTATGTAAAGGCGGAATCATAGATGAAGGTTTTGTATTCATCGTACACCTTTAGTTGGGCATAAAATTTTTGATTTTCAGAACCCTTAACAGCTCTCTTATACTGTTCAATCCGGTCCAGTTTCTGATGGATGTAGGAATCTTTATCCTCTATGGTTCGACTAAGCTGATTGAGTAAACTATCTGTTTTAGATTGTGATAATACTGAAAAAAAACTAAAGCAAATCCCAATAACTAACGCAGCCCGCATAATACGTTTTGAAGTTTAATGAATGCAATCTCCTAAAATACAAATTTTAAAGATTGACAGTGATTGAATTATTCCTTCAATAAATAATTCTTTTCCATTTCAAATGGGCAGGCCGGGGCTTTTCTCCCTGTAAAGGTGCTTTTAGTTGTACTGGTCTATTATTTCCTTAGCCTTATCCAACTGCAGGCTGGCAAAATAGGCAAAGGCCTGATCCAGCTTTTTCATATCGTTAGCTGAATCTTTGAGTGATTTTCTTAATTCATAAAACCGGTATACAAGCTTCAGGTCGTCCTGGGTGTACCCAACACCTAATATGTCTTGCAGGGTTGTTAGAAATTTGTAACCGAATTCAAAGGTGGGTTCAATCATAGTACCTTCTCCATAGTCGTTCCAGGTTACTAATTGAATATAGCTAACATTGTCGACTGCCTTCTGCAGTGTTTGTCGGAAGGTAATGCTGTCATTATAATTAATTGAAAAAGATACGTTGTCACTCCATCCACCTTCTGTATAGAAATCATTAAAGCCAGGATAAGCCGAGCCCATTTTTAAACCTACATCTGTTCTGGCATAAAAATTATTAAGGTGTGTGATGTGAGAATTATTATCCTGATATACCCATGAGAATTCACCCGCAGCATTTGAGCCTGCTTCTTTTGCTTCATACCAGAGTGTTAGAAATTTAGGTTTGATGGTTGGGAATATTGAAAAGATGCTCGTCCAGTCAGAGGGAGTTTGAAAAGTTTGCGGGCCAAACGTCATCAATAAAGGATTTTTATCGATGTGAATATAATGCGGTGCACTGAAGTCATTACTTTTTAAATACTTCATGTCGTTTTGAGCATCGGTAATTCGCGTAGCTGGATCTGAAATTGATTTCATTACAGCATCTTCATAAACAAGCGCGTATGTTAATCCTGCTTGCCTAAGTTTTGAAGTGATGGCAATTGTATTTTTAAGATTCGCCGGATAATCGTTCTTCTTCAATGTTCCATACCAGTCAATAAGCACGCCGTCTATTCCAGCAAGCTTCATTAACAAAACCTGGTATTCAATGATGGCCGGATCGCTCGAAGCATACGGTCCTGTTAAGGGATAGTAATGCGATGCGATTTCACGCTTGCCCGTAGTAGCATCAACAATTTTATTAGGATCTTTATTGGCCATCGTCCAATGCATGCCCCATTGTCCGTTTGTTGAAGTAGCCGGAGTTTCAAACCACGGCATGAGATGAACATATACTTTTGCCGTTTGTGTTTTTGTTACTGTGACCGGATGGAAAAATGATGTTGAATCGATGGCGTCTTTTACAACTGACGTAGTGTCAATCACCTCAGGCTTGGGATCATCTTTCTTGCAATTACCAAGTAAAATTGAAATGATGAAAAAAAACAGATACATAGTAAGAACCCCTCTTCTATTCCCAATCATATAAGGCAAAATTTTGATGTTAGTTCAAGCCTATCAAAATTGCCCTATCAAAGCAGAGTAAGCAACCTCTGCGTTACGAATATAAAAATAATTACGCGATCAGAAATACAATAAATTGAATCACAACTACTTGAAGCAAAGTAGCAGTGTAGAAAATCCAAATGAATTACACGTTATTAAAGCGATGCTGAAGGCCAGCCTGTACTATCCCACGCTATTTTCCTGATTAATAATTTGGGTTTGCCTCCATCATTCATATCGTAACCGTGAAAGATCAGATAATCAATTCCATCAAACGTGTAACATGAATTGTGGCCTACACCAGGCCATTGTTTGTTGCCCTGAAGTACTAAACTTCCTCCACCTTCCGCCATAGGTTTGCCTTCTTTATCGACATAGGGTCCCTGAATTTTTTCAGATCGACCAACCATAATCTTGTATGTACTTTCGGCGCCGCGACAACAGAAATCAAATGAAACGAAAAGATAATAGTACTTGTCCTTCTTAAAAATAAACGGCGCTTCTATTGCTCCTTCACCTGCATTGTAATCATCTGTCTTAAAACTTCGCTCTCGTTTAGCAACTGTGTACCATTGTTGAGGTTGTTCTATCTCTTTTAAATTTTTGTTGAGACTAACCAATTTTATACCACTCCAGAAAGAACCAAACACCAGCCAGGGTTTTTCACTCTCATCTAAAATAAGATTAGGGTCAATAGCATTCCACAGGTCACGGCCGGGTATAGATTGAATAACCATACCGTGATCAGTCCATTGAAAAGCAGGATCAGAAGAGTTGAGTGTTTTATTTGTTGCAAGACCAATGCATGATGTGTTCTTTCCGAATGCTGAAACTGAATAATATAAATAGTATAAACCATCGTGATATGAAATGTCAGGCGCCCAAATGTGACCTTTAAATTCAGGAATAGCTTTTACTGCCCACTCGGGCGGAGTATCAAATACAGGTTTTTCTTTTATCCACGTCTGCATATCCGTTGATGAGCTCACCGAAATTCCCCTACCTGTACAGAAGAGATAATATTTATCGCCTTGTTTGATCATAACAGGGTCATGCACAATAATAGACTGGGCTTTGATTGCTGAGCACATCAACAACACGATGATGATGGTAAAAGAAAAACCTGTTGCTTTCACTTTCTATTTATTTAAAAATCTATTCAATAATGATCTTTTGCATTACCTTCTTTGTTGCACCTAGTGCATCGGTCTTAACTAAGCTCACTATGTAAAGTCCTTTTGTAAATGATGATACATTAACTTCATGTGTAAGCATACCTGCTTCGCGGAGACCTAAATCATCATGATGAATAACTTTTCCGTTTTCATTTATCAGTTCAATTTTAACATTTGCCTTTACCGGCAAGCCTGTCTGTACTGTTAAAATATTTTCTCTCACAGGATTTGGAAACGAAGACACAACTTCACTCAGTTCAGCCTGAAGTTTTTCACCTGATAATTCTTCTTCTGTTGCCACGCGTGCGCCACCACCGCTTACAACCGGCCAGCCATTGCTCCAGCTCAATGTTGTAATACGAAGTTTGGCATTGCCACTATCATTGCCATCATAAAAGTGATACGTTACTTTACCTTGTCCATAACCAAAATGTCCTGGGCCAATGTATCGTCCGGTAGTAACAACCAGGTTTGTGCCTCCACCACTGTTAAGACTAACACCGCTCTTATCAAGATATGGACCTGTAATGCTTGTTGATCTGCCAACTTGTATTCTATAAGTAGTGCTGTTCACACCTTGGCAGCATGAGCCTCTGTTTATAAAGAGATAGTAGTAGCTACCATTTTTTATAATGTATGGTGCTTCACAATCACCGCTGGCTAATGCATAGCGTGTGCTGTTACGAGGCTTGCCTGTAGAACTTATCTCTGCCAGGCGAATGCCTCCAAAGAATGATCCATACACAAGATAACTGCCTGCATAGATTGCCGGATCAATAGCATTCTCGGATGTGCTTGAATTGGAATAAACTACAACGCCCTGATCAGTCCATGGACCCGTAAGTGAAGAAGCTGTTGCTAAACCAATACATGAATTTTTTGAACCAAACGTAGAACATGAATAATATAATCTATACTGACTATTAACGTATGCTACTTCTGGCGCCCAGAATGTTCCGGCAAATGAAGGAACGTATGTTTTTATCCATGAAGGCCAACTTGTTTTTGTATACGGTGTTGTTTCAGCGCGCCAGTCAGTGAAGTCTGTATTGCTGGATGACATGCACCAGATGCCATCACCGGTTGTGAAGATCCAATAACGACCACCACTTGTAGCCATGGTAGAAGGATCATGGCTTGGTGGCTGTGCCTGCACAGTAAATGCCAATAACATTATCATTAGAAATGAGAAAAAAACAATTCGCATTTCTGCATGCGAAGTGCTGAGAGGATGTTGTGAGTGTTTCATAGTTTTTAATTTTTAGGTATGTAGGTTAATTAGGTTTCGATTTCAATATTAAAAT
>DATJHZ010000258.1:0-5613 GCA_035493595.1 Cyclobacteriaceae bacterium
GTAGCCCCAGCAACAGCAAACATAGCCGTTATGGAATAAGGCATGTAAGCAGAAACCCGGGTCTCTCCGTTTGAGCTTGCCTCTTTGGTGGTGTAATGCAGTGCATAAAGCGCATGTTTCTTTCCCGAGGCCTCGGTAAAATACCAGATCGGTAAAAATATGCTTCCGATTAAACTAATAACTACGATAATCAGAAATAGGGTTTGAATTCTTTGCCACATATACGTGTTAAATTAACTTGCTGCTTTTCAGCAGGCAAAAGTAGAAATATTTTTCAGATGACAGGCTTTTGCCAGGTGGATGTTCTGAAAGCACTGCCGTTAAGCATTGAATGAATTTAAAATGAGATACTTTTTTGAAATTGTTTATCAAGGTAAAAACTATAACGGATGGCAGTCACAGCCAAATGCTAATGGCATACAGACTGTAGTCGAAAAGGCACTTTCCAAACTACTCCAGGTCGAAACAAAAGTTGTGTGCAGCGGACGTACCGATACAGGGGTGCATTGTGAGCAACAATATTTTCATGCCGACATTGAAAAAGAGTTTGACTTCGACCAGATGGTCTTAAAGCTTAACATTTATTTGCCCAAGGATATTGCTATAAAATCCATTCGCAGGGTAAAAGATGATGCCAGCGCCCGATATGATGCTATTGAACGCTCCTACCGATACCAGATCACCAAACTTAAAAATCCGTTTTTAGAGGAACTGGCGTGGCACTATTTTAAAGAAGTCGACATCCAAACCATGAACAAGGCAGCTGCGTTATTAGTGGGCGAGCACGACTTTGAATGCTTTAGTAAAGTAAAAACGGACGTAAATCACTTTCTTTGTACTATCAAAAAAGCAGAATGGCGAGAAGAGGGTCAGATGATGTTTTTTACGATAACTGCAAATCGATTTCTTCGTGGGATGGTTCGATCCATCGTAGGTACTTTACTTGACGTAGGCACTGGAAAAACTTCTATGAAAGAATTTCAAGCCATTATTCACAGCAAAGATCGCAAACGAGCGGGTGTCAATGTGCCTCCGCAAGGTTTGTACTTAACAAAAGTAAAATACCCTCCCGGCATCTTCATTAAAGATTGAAAATTTAGAAAGAACATCTATACCATTAACGAACGTGGAGAAAGAAAAAGTAAGCAGTGGTAACATTATAGACTTCAAAGTATTGAAACGCTTAATGAAGTTTGTAGTGCCCTATAAAGTACGGTTTTACATTGTTGTATTCCTGACGTTTGCACTTGGCGTGCTGTCGCCTATACGCCCAATGCTTACGCAGATTACGCTTGATAACGATGTAAGTAAAGGCAATTATACGGGCATGGTGAACATGATGCTTATTATGCTGGGCCTGCTATTTATTCACTCCATCTTTCAATACATTCATACATACCTCTCAGGCTGGATGGGCCAGCAAATCATACGCGACATACGCATGAAGCTTTATGAGCACCTGGTGAGTTTACGTTTAAAATTCTTCGATAAAACTCCGATTGGTCGTTTGGTAACAAGAACTATTTCTGATGTTGAGACATTGGCAGATGTATTTAGTGAAGGTCTGTCAGCTATGATCAGCGACTTGCTTCAACTTGTATTTATTCTGGCGTTCATGTTCTATCAAGACTGGCGACTCGCGCTCATCAGTTTGTCAACCATTCCACTTTTGTTATTGAGTACTTATGTTTTCAAAGAAAAGATAAAAGTTGCTTTCAGTGATGTTCGTAACGCTGTTGCCAACCTCAACACATTTGTTCAGGAACATATTACAGGAATGAACATTGTGCAGATTTTTGGCAGCGAGAAAGCTGAGTTTGAAAAATTTAAAGAGATTAACGAAGAGCATAAACAAGCAAACTTACGCTCTGTATTGTATTACTCTGTTTACTATCCTGTAGCTGAAATTATTGCCGCTGCCGGTATTGGTTTGTTGGTATGGTATGGTGCAGGTCAGGCCATTAACTTTCCGGAGTCTGGTATTTCATATGGAGAGCTCGTTGCTTTCATAATGTATATACAATTATTCTTCAGACCCATACGCATGATTGCTGATCGTTACAATACGTTGCAAATGGGTATTGTAAGTTCATCTCGCATTATGAGTTTACTGGATGATGTTGAGCAAGTACAGCTAAATGGAAATCACATACCTGAAAGAATTGAAGGCGCGGTTGAATTTGAACACGTGTGGTTTGCTTATAATGATGCCGACTATGTATTAAAAAATATCCATCTCAGTATTAAGCCAGGAGAAACTATTGCGCTGGTTGGTGCTACAGGTGCTGGTAAATCATCCATCATTAATTTGTTGAATAGATTTTACGAAATCAACAAAGGCTCAATCAAAATAGATGGTATTAACCTGAATGATTATGAGCTTGGCACACTTCGTAAAAATATTGGTGTTGTTCTTCAGGATGTGTTTCTTTTCTCTGACACGATATTAAACAACATCACACTTGGTAATCCTGAAGTTACCGAAGAGATGGTATGGCACGCAGCAGATTTAGTAGGCGCACGTAAATTCATTGATCGGTTGCCCGGCAAGTTGCAATATAATGTGATGGAACGTGGCGCAACATTGTCGGTTGGGCAACGTCAGCTTATCTCCTTTATCCGTGCTATGGTTTATGATCCGAAGATCCTGGTGCTTGATGAAGCCACGTCATCCGTTGATACAGAAACAGAAGAAATGATTCAGAATGCTATCGGAAAAATGCTGAATGGAAGAACTTCAATTGTAATCGCACACCGCTTATCAACCATTCAAAAAGCAGACAAAATTATGGTTCTTGATCATGGTGAAATTAAAGAGGCTGGCAACCACGAAGAGTTGTTGCAAAAGGAAGGTTACTATGCGCAGCTCCACAAGATGCAGTACAAAGAGTTTGCATGATGTAATAGTCGGTCAATAGCGAGATGAAGGCAAACTCTGCCATGCAAAAGAATTATATTTGCTGTAATGCGTTTGCGAAAAATCTCCATATTGATTCTCTTTCTGCTACCCGCCATTTTGGTACTGGCACAGAAGGAAAATAATGGAAAAAGCTCATATACCCGGTCCCGGTTTAATTACAAAGCAACACGCGTAAAAGGAAACAAAGCCAGAATTCTCTGTCCCATATTTCAGGAAAGCAAATACCCCTTTCATGGCATTGGCTTTAAGTTGGGAGATCCTTTTGCACTCACCTATAAGTTTTATGCCAGTAAACATTTCTCATTTGTTCTTGATGCAGGAAAAGCATCCAGCGGATTATACAGTCGTTATTATCGCCAACAGTTTGACGGCTATGTAAATCGCGACACCCTTACAAATGGTGCCTTTATCTCTTATGTTACAGATCATGTAAAGTCCGATTGGATGGCTGAATTTAAAATTCTCTACGCCATTGATGCAAAAAAAATCTCACCAGGCTTACAGATCTATGCCGGGCTCGGCATTCAGGGAAAAAGCACAAAGCTTGAGTATACTTATCAATACACTACTAGCGACATCGGCAAGTTTAGCAGAGATCGTTCTACCTTTGGACAAACTACAGCAATAGGTATTGAATACAATTACTTTCATCTGCCCATAACGGCCTTTATGGAAATGGAAATGTTTACCGATATACAACGTGACCCCGGATTGATGCGCTACCAGGGCGGAGTTGGGTTGAGGTATGTGTTTCGATAGCCGCGAGCTATGAGGCTCGTAACTCATAGCTCACAACTCGCAACTATTTTAAATGAGTTTATACTCCATAATAAAAGCATCCGGAAATTTTTTCTTCAGCTCTTCACGAAATATTTCAGCTTTCTCACGCGATGAGAAATGACCTAAGATCAAACCATAATATTTTACTCCCTTTACAACCTTAACTTGTACTGTTACTTCTTTCTTGTAAGAGTTTTTCAGGTTTTCAGAAAGGCGCATTAAGTTAACCAGTTCCTGATAGGTACCGATCTGAACACCGTAGCCACGCGGATGATCGATGCGCGATATTTCAAATTCATAAAATTCTTTTTCGTCAACGGTTACGTGCTCAATAGGTCGGCCGGGATCACTTGTTTTACCGTCGCCGGCATCTACTACTTCCAGTTTTACATCGGCAAGTCCCTGATTCACAAAACCAAGTTTCTCTGCTGCTGCACGAGAAAGGTCTATAATGCGATCATCAACATACGGACCACGGTCATTGATTGTAACTTCTACCGTTTCGTTATTACTCAGGTTGGTAACTTTCACCTTCGTTCCGAAGGGAAGAAATTTATGAGCACCTGTAAATTTGTTATGTCTATACTTTTCACCGCTTGAGGTCATGCTGCCTTCAAACTTATCGGCGTAGAACGAGGCTTTTCCGGTTTGAACCTGAGCAAATGAACATGTAATGAGTAAGAAGAAAAATAAGGTTAAAAAGTTTCTCATGGTTATAGATTTGAAATCAAAAGTAATATGACAGCACTAATTTGATAATAAATTCATCGACCCTGAAATTAACAAAAAGAAAAAGAGCGGCCCTATCGATTGCAGTGGACAAAATAGAAACATTTACAGCAGTCAATTGGTAAATGATGAAATTAGCTTAATTTTGCCCGGCAAATAATGAATCTTAAATTATTTGCTATGCCACTCGATACTTCCAAATTTCTTTTTGAAGCCCTTACTTACGACGACGTTCTTCTTGTACCGGCTTACTCAGATGTTCTTCCTCGCGAAACCAATACATCATCAAAATTAACCCGCAACATCAAGCTTAACATTCCCATTGTGTCTGCAGCGATGGACACCGTGACGGAAGCTGAGCTGGCAATAGCCATGGCTTTAGAAGGCGGACTCGGCTTCATTCATAAGAACATGAAGATCGAACTTCAGGCCGAGCAGGTTAGAAAGGTGAAGAGATCCCAAAGCGGACTAATCCTCGATCCTGTAACATTAGGCCTTAATGCCAAGGTTCAGGAAGCCGAAAACATCATGCGCGAGTTTAAAATTGGTGGCATTCCTGTAGTTGATGGCAACAATAAACTGGTTGGTATAATCACCAATCGCGACCTTCGTTTCCAAAAAGATATGAACGCTCCCGTTGAGCGTATCATGACAAAAGAAAATCTGATCACGGCACCTCAAAGCATTACACTGGTACAGGCGGAAGAAATTCTTAAGAAATATAAAATAGAAAAGCTTCCTATTATTGACAAGAAGGGTAAGCTCACTGGTCTTATCACATTCAAAGACATCCAAAAGAAAAAGACTAAACCGACAGCCTGCCAGGATCAGTTTGGCAGATTGCGCGTAGGTGGAGCCGTTGGTGTTACACCTGATATCATTGATAGAATTGACGCTCTGAAAGCCGCAGGTGTAGATGTGATCAGCATTGACACGGCTCACGGCCATTCTAAAGGAGTTATAGAAACAGCAAAGCGTGTTAAGAAAAAATATCCGGAGTTAGATCTTATCGTTGGTAATATCGCTTCCGCGGAAGCGGCCAAAGCTCTTGCTAAAATTGGCGCAGATGCCGTTAAGGTTGGCGTTGGTCCTGGCAGTATCTGTACAACCCGCATCGTAGCCGGTATTGGTATGCCACAGTTATCAGCGGTATATGAAGCCGCCAAAGCATTGAAAGGTTCTCC
>DATJHZ010000259.1:0-2792 GCA_035493595.1 Cyclobacteriaceae bacterium
GGTTAATTTGGCTTCCTCTGTTTCCTTATGTTTAAGCGCACTTTTAATAGCGCTTGCAAGCCTGTTAAGATTTGACTTGAGAACATAATCATCAGCCCCTTCCTTAATGCAATTCACAGCAAATTCGTCAGAGACGGCACCGGTTACCAAAATAAATGGAATATGCGATTTTGTAGATCGGCAAAGTCTCAATGCTTCGATCGAATTAAATTGTGGTAAGGAATGGTCAGAAAGAATCACATCAGGTTGGAAGGTGGTGAGGCCGTCCAAAAACTTTTCTCGGGAATCCACCCTTTTTGTTTCGATTTCCATCCCACCTTTTTCAAGCGTCATATTGATTATTTCAAAATCAATATCGTCATCCTCCAAACAAAGTATCTTCAACATATAGACTTCCCTCCATGTAAAATATAGCTTTAGAAACAAATATTTGAAAGGGAATGAGTTCAAATCAGCTTATAATCAGTCGAGCTGCATAAGCACAAGGTATTCTGCAAACCGAAGGCTTTTTTAATTTTATTAGATTTTTTGAAATTGTTTTAAATGTAAGATATAGAGCAAATTAGCCATATTTTTTTGTGCTATGTGGAGTTACGCTTTAAACCACATGCAGTATCTATAATATTTTCTCTACTAGATTTGATGGTGTTTCTCACAAACGCAGTGAGAATTTAAGTAAAAATATCTTCGAATGATTCCGTCATTTTTTGAAAACGTGTTGCCGAGCTGCTCGTTTGTTGCTTAGTGTAGTAACAGTTACTCGTCAGGAATAAAATTCTTGATGAGTTGAATAAGTTGCTTCCGATAGAGAGTCCAGATTTAAAATAAGGTGACTCATACAATAGTATTTTAGAAATCAAATAATAAAGCCAGTCAGTTTATCAGACCTTTTTATTCTTGTTGCTATTATCACAACAACTCCCAATTATTTCAGTAGTGCAAATAAAGTAGAACGCTATTGTTCGGAATATGAGTTCTAATTGCGAATTTTAGGGTTATCTCAAAAAAATAATAAAGTATTAGAATATGGTTTGGAAGTACAACACCAAATACCCCGCAATTGATGATCTTCGAAATGCGTCCAGAAAGAATATTCCCGGCTTTGCATTTGAATACCTGGATGGCGGTTGTAATGAAGATGTGAATTTACTTAGAAATACAGCTGAACTTAGGGATGTGGAGTTGGTTCCCTACTATATCAGTAAGCATACTCATTCTGATTTAAAGACCGAATTGTTTGGCCATGTTTATGATGCTCCTTTTGGAATAGCACCGGTTGGTTTGCAAGGTTTAATATGGCCTAATTCTACCGAAATCTTGGCTAAGGCCGCTTATCAGCATAACATTCCGTTTATTTTAAGCACTGTAACTACAAGCAGCATTGAACGCGTTAGCGAATTGACGGAGGGAAAGGCCTGGTTTCAGCTCTACCACCCGGCAGAAAATAGCTTGCGTGATGATATTATTAAACGTTTGAAGGCTGCACAATATTCAACGCTTGTGCTTCTTTGCGATGTTCCATCCTTTGGATATCGTCCCCGTGATATCCGTAACGGCCTTGCTATGCCACCCAGAATGACACTGCGAAATATCTTACAGATAATGGGGCGACCTAATTGGGCTTTACAGACTTTGCGTTACGGATCTCCAGAGTTTGCAACTTTGAAGCCTTATATGGCTGGAGACATGAATATGAAGCAACTTGGACAGTTTATGAACCGAACCTTTTCAGGAAAACTTAACAGTGATAAGATAGCGCTGATAAGAGATGCATGGAAAGGAAAGATAGTTCTGAAAGGGGTAGCAAGTGAATCAGATACTGAGATGGCCATCAAATTAGGTCTGGATGGTATTATTGTTTCTAATCATGGCGGACGACAATTAGATGCAGGTCAATCTTCTGTTAAAGCACTACAGTCCATTTCAGAAAAATACAAAGGCAAGATAAAGATTATGATGGACAGTGGTGTTCGTTCCGGACCTGATGTTGCCAGAGCTTTGGCAAGTGGTGCTGAATTTACATTTATGGGAAGAACATTTATGTATGGCGTTTCTGCGCTCGGTAAGGAAGGTGGTGACCATACCATATCAATTTTAAAAACCCAATTGTATCAGGTAATGGATCAATTGTGCTGTGAAAATACAAAAGACCTTTATCGACATCTTGTTAGATAGATACCTTCTTGATAATTATTAGCATGGGTGAACTGACATTTGAATGGATTACCCATGCCTTCATGTCTGCGCTTTTCGACAATATCTTTTTCTTATGTAGGGGAGAGAAAATGGTTATTGCCTGAAGTAAATATGCGATAAACTATAGATTCATAATAATGGCGATAACAATCATTAGAAATACTATAAATAAAAGTGAGCTAATTACTTGTCTGTCGTCATTTTTAAATTTTCCATTCGGCCCCATGCTATCTTGATTTTACTTTTTCTTTATTGAACTATAATTCTTTGAATAAATGTATCTGCTGCTGAGAATATGTGAATGATATATAATCCGTTTGGGATATTTATGGTTTCAATTTCCATAGATTGAAAATTGTAATTAATGTTTACCTGATCTTCAATGATCCTGTTTCCACTCGTATTTAAAATAGCTATGGTGTAAATTCCTTCTTGCAGTCCTTCAAAATCGATATGAATATTTTTAGTCTGTTGAACAGGGGTAGGGTATACCCAAATTTTAGAAGGCTTTAATTCCCTTTCAATATGAATTACTTCAAGATTCTTTTTAGTTCCATCTAAATCAGTTTGTGATAATCTGTAGTAGCATGAATCTC
>DATJHZ010000260.1:0-9426 GCA_035493595.1 Cyclobacteriaceae bacterium
CTCGTGGCAATATGCGCAAGAGGGAGGTCGGAGCGGTGGAGGCCGAGTAATCATTGAAGGCTTTATTGATTTTGATTATGAGATAACGTTGCTCACCATTCGTCATAAAGATGGCGTTTCGTTTTGTGAACCGATTGGTCATAGACAAGAACATGGCGATTACCAGGAGTCGTGGCAGCCACACCCCATGAGTGCAAATGCCTTAAAGAAAGCGCAGATAATTGCACAGCAAGTTGTTGATGCATTGGGTGGTGTTGGAATTTTTGGTGTTGAATTTTTTATCAAAGGCGATCAGGTTTACTTCAGCGAGCTTTCTCCACGTCCGCATGATACCGGCATGGTAACAATGATTTCTCAAGATCTGTCAGAGTTTGCATTGCATGTCAGAGCAATATTAGGTTTGCCAATTCCAAGCATTGTTCAATTAGGTCCTTCGGCGTCTTCTGTTATTCTGGTGAAAGGAGATTCAGATGATATAAAATTCTCGGGATTTGAAAAAGCATTGGAAGAACCTCATACACAACTTCGTCTTTTTGGTAAGCCCGAAGTAAGGGGTGAGCGACGGATGGGAGTTTGTCTCGCTCGTGCAGCAACAATTGAAGAAGCACGCGCTAAAGCTAATAAGGCTGCTGCGAGTATTACTTATTCGTTATAAACCAGAATTAATTTCTTTTGCAATATCGACGGAGCTCTTACTAACCTTCTGTTGATAATCTTTTGGTGAAAGCCCGAATTCTACTTTGAAACATTTTGAGAAGTATGAAAGGTTTGAAAAGCCTACGTCATACATAATCTCAGAGATGTTGCCTTCCTTGTTTCCCAATAAGATTGAGGCTTTTTTAAGTCTGTACTTCCTTATAATATCATTGGCAGAAAGTTGTGTGAGCGATTTTAGTTTTCTGTAAAGGTGTGTTGTACTCATACCAATTTCTTCACTCAGTTTATCAACACCGAAATCTGTATTAGAGATATTCGCTTCAATAATACCCATTACTTTTTTGATGAATTTCTCATCGATATTTTCACCGGTAGCTTCAGCGGATGGTTGAATGATAAGCTCATGTCGGAAGTAATCAGCAAGCTCTTTCTTTCGTCTTAGCAAATGATCGATATGTGCTTCGAGCAGTTCAACCTCAAAAGGCTTGGTAAGATAAAGATCAGCTCCCATGCGAATGCCTTCTACTTTTTGAGTAGTCAGACTTTTAGCAGTAAGTAGTATAGTTGGGATGTGCGTTGTCTTTGGATTCTCTTTTATTTTTTTGCAAAGTGTAAGCCCGTCCATCACGGGCATCATGATGTCGCTGATAATTAATTCAGGCATGAAATTATTAACCTTTGTCAAACCTTCTTCACCATTCCATGCTGTGATAAAATTGTATTTGTGCTGCAGGCTTAGCTTTATGAAATCAATCATATCCTGATTGTCTTCAATGATCAATACCATAGGGTTAGATGATTCTGATCCAAACCTGTAAAGTCTTTCATCCTGATAGGCAACGGTTGTTCGTGTTGCCAGCAGATTAACTTCTTGTTGTGTATGAATCGAGTCTATCGGGAAATGTGAATTACCCAGAGGAAGTTTAACGGTAAAGCTTGTTCCTTCCCCCTTGTTACTTTCCACCTGAATGTCGCCATGATGAAGCTTAACATATTCTGCAGCCAGCGTAAGACCTATGCCGGAACCCAGTTCCATTTTTTGAGCTTCCTTCGTCTGGTAAAAGCGATCAAATATTTTCTTTTGTTCTTCAGCGTCAATACCTATACCATTATCTATTACTGTGATGTTTACTGATCCATCCGTAAATAGTCCTTCTGGTGGTGATATTGAAAGCGTAATAGAGATAATACCACCCTGCGGTGTAAACTTAAATGCATTGGAAAGCAGATTGAAAAAGATAGTTTCTATTTTTTCAGTATCAGCCCAGAGCATGCATTCATGTACATGACTGTTAAGTGTGAACTCAATCGCATTGCGTTGAGCCTTATCAATAAAGAGATGATGCAAGTCTCTGAGAAAAGCCACCATATCAAATGAAGTGATGGTGATGGGCAAGCTATCATTTTCAAGTTTTCTGATATCCAGAATCTGATTTACTACACGAAGCAGTCTGTGTGAGTTCTTCTCAGCAAGTTCTATGAGCTTCTCGTTCTCATCACTGAGACTGCCGCTTTTTATAATCTGTTGAATGGGTGGTAGAATTAAACTTATTGGCGTTCTAAGTTCATGCGATATGTTTGTAAAGAATTGTTGCTTGGTCTGATAAATTTCAGCATCATGTTCTTTTTCAAGCAAGGCAATCTTTAACTCATTCTTTAAATGAATCCGCGCAGAATAAGTTCGAAGCGCGATGATAATAATGGCGATAACAATAATGATGTAAAGTATTATAAACGCTGTGCTTAAAAACAGCGGAGGTTTTACATTGATATGCAGTGTTGCTTCCTGGTCACTCCATATTCCATAATTATTGGTGCCTTTCACTCTTAATGTATAATCACCCGATGACAGGTTGGAGTACACTGCAAAGTTTTTCAGACCAGATACATAATTCCAGTCCTTATCAAATCCTTCAAGTTTATAAGCATAAACATTCATTGCAGGCTGCCAGTAGTGAAGCGCTGAAAATTCAAAGGCTATTGAATGTTGAGCATAATCAAGCACCAGATTTTTTGTGAACGATATATCTGATTGCAACAGAATCTTTCCATCAATCTTTTGATTTGTTGCTATAATGCTGTTATTGATTTCAAGAGTTGTAATGTAAACATCAGGTTTGTAAACATTAGGTTTTATAGATGGCGATAGGGTGATATATCCGTTATCACCACCAAACATAATTTCACCGGATGCTGTTTTAGCAGCGCAGTTGTTAAAGAAACTTTTTAACGGAATATCTTTATCAAGCGGAAATATTTCTGTGCTGTCTGCCGCAGTATTAAACTTCAGGATGAAGTTGTTCGAAGCAGCCCAGATATTTCCGTTGCCATCTTCAATAATGTTGTCCAGGTTAACATCATTACCTGTTACTATAGGATGAAGCGTGGCTAGGTTCTGTTGTGTATTATATTCAATCAATCCGTTTTTTGTTCCTGCCCAGAGAATTCCCTTGTTAGAATAGTAAAGACTGTTAATATCTTTTCCTTTGGTGAGTGCATTGAAGGTCTTCACTGTACTGAAGGCAGAGGTGTTGAGTTGTATTTTGAAAAGCTCATTGTACCGAACACCCCACACTGCATTAGATCCTGAAACAACTCGTTCGGTTCCATAATCATATACAAGTTTAAAATGAAGACTACTGATGTCATTGAAGTTTCCGGTTACTTTAAATAGACCACCTTCCCACGCGCTAACCCAAAACGATCCGTCAATACCTTTGGTGAATCGTGCAATGTAATTGGAGATAAGTCCGTTACTGGCATTCGCTGTTATCGAATACATTTTTTGATCATACTCATTCCAAATGTTTATACCTCCTGCTGTACCAATCCAGATGCGGCCAAGATCATCTTCTTCGAGAGCATAAATGTTATTGATTAATATTCTGCTTCGTTCGGGCGATTGCGTATCAAAGATCTGTCTTGTCTTATTGACTTCGTCTATTCTGATCACACCATGAAGCGTTGCAAGCCAGAGTATTCCTTTTCTTGTAATCAGAATTGATTTTACCTGGTTGCCAATGGGTTGATCTGTTCCTGTAGAAAGTACTTCATGATATTGATAGAAATTTGAATGACTGTTTAGGCGACTTAATCCATTGGAGGTTACAAACCAGATTACACCACCACGATCTTCAAAGATTTGCCAGATAACATTATTAGCGATGGAGTAGGAGAGTTGTGGATTATGAAAATAGGTTCTTGTTGATTTTGTCTTAGGGTTGAATACATTTAATCCGAAGTCTGTGCCTAGCCAGAAGTTACCTTCTGCATCGGTGTACATACATTTTATAACTTCATTGCTAAGACTTGTGTTTCGTTCATTAAAGAGTTCTGTTTTTTTGGTTATGGTATTGAAGAGACACAGACCTGTTTCAGTTCCAATCCAGAGAAGAGAGTCGGAGTTTGCTGAATAAGGTTTTATATCTCCGCTGATGAGATTGTTTTTAAGCGATGGTTTGTAGCTGCCTTTCAGATCGTACGTTTCAAAATGATCCTGACCTTTGACCAGTTTATTTAGTTTATCGTATGTACCAACCCAGAGATTTTTTTCATGATCTTCATAGATAGCTCGAATCGTGTTATGACTTAAGCCATTTGATTTTGTATACAACGTAAACTTATTGTTCAGATATCGGAAGAGTCCGGTGGCAGTACCAATCCAGATAGTATTGTCACTTCCTTTATATAAAGTTCTGATAACATTGTTGTCTCCAATATCAATCTGTGTTATTTCGAAAGTTGCCGTGTTGATTTTGCAGAGACCTTTCCACGTGCCTATCCAAACAAAATCGTTATCAACAACAAGCGAGCTGATTTCATTTGCCGGAATTGAATTGGCGGTTTCATTTTTCTTGAAGCTGATAAACTTATAACCATCGTACCTGCACACGCCGTTGCCGGTTCCGATCCAGATAAAATTGTGGTGATCCTGAACGATAGAGCTGATCACATTAGAAGGGAGTCCATCGCGACTGGAAAGCGTAGAAAAAAATGGAGTTTGTGCGGTGATCTGAATACTAAAGAGCAACAGCCCTGCAACCAGCAACCTTTTCAGGCTAATTTCTATTTTGATCCTGCGCTCAGATTTCACGGCAATAAGTAAGCTACAATTTAAGTCGCATCAAATACTGTGAAGAGTATTCGCAAACGTTTTTTTGCTAAGCGATCCGTTGCAGTCGCATCCAAAATCTAAAAGTGGTATAAAAAGCATGATTTTTTGCCCGTTTGGTTGATTTGTATCCATTCGTGTATGATTTGTTTCGTCTCTCGAAAACGGTTGAAACTAAATTGCAATCGTTTGAAAAACTAAATCTTAATCTTAAAACTGTATGGCGAAATTCTACGAGAATCTAAGAATGTGCCTCACTATTCTGCTCCTTTTAGGGGCCGGTTTGGCGATGGCGCAGAACAAAACAGTACGCGGAAAAGTGACCTCGTCAGACGATGGTTCTGCCTTGCCCGGAGTAAATATTATAGAAAAGGGAACCTCTTCAGGAACGGTAACTGATGCGCAGGGATCTTACTCATTAACGGTAAAAGATGGCGCTACCCTGGTGTTCTCTTTTATTGGATACACCACACAAGAAGTTGCTCTTGAGAATAAGTCAACGATAGATGTGGCCCTGGTAACAGATGTAACATCGCTTTCGGAAGTTGTTGTTGTGGGTTACGGACAACAGGAGAAGAAAGACCTCACAGGTTCTGTTATGGCTATCAGCACTAAAGACTTTAATAAAGGAATCATTTCTTCACCACAAGATATGTTGATCGGAAAGATCGCGGGTGTGCAGGTGACAACTAACGATGGTGCGCCAGGTAGTGGTTCAACAAT
The DNA here is from genome assembly GCA_035493595.1 of Cyclobacteriaceae bacterium. Taxonomy (GTDB): domain Bacteria; phylum Bacteroidota; class Bacteroidia; order Cytophagales; family Cyclobacteriaceae; genus DATCRE01. The sequence continues at coordinate 5,492 of DATJHZ010000260.1, forward strand.
TCGAATTCGTGGTGCGAGTTCAATAGGAGGTAGTCAGGATCCATTGATTGTTATTGATGGTTTTCCGGTTGACAACAGTGGAGCAACGGGAGCAACTACGCCTATAGCAGGACTTTCTAATCCGTTAGCAACAATAAATCCAAATGACATTGAGACTTTCACAGTTCTGAAAGATGCTGCAGCAACGGCTATCTATGGGCTCCGTGCTTCTAATGGTGTGATTATTATCACAACCAAAAAAGGAAAAGAAGGTAAACCTCAGATCAGCTATAACGCTAATGTATCAGTTAGTTCTCCAATGAAATATGTAAAAGTACTTTCAGGTGATGAGATGCGTGCTACTGGAAATCAACTACTGGCTGATGGATATCCAGGGATTACAGCAGATGCTCTTAAGAGACTTGGAACAGCAAATACTGACTGGCAAAAAGAAATTTTTCATCATGCTATTTCTCATGATCACAACCTGAGTGTTACAGGTGCTTATAAATCATTGCCATATCGTGTGTCATATGGGTACACTGATCAGGAAGGAACGTTGAAGACAACCAACTTTGTTCGTAACTCCTTAAACATAAATCTGACACCTACATTTCTTGATGGCGATTTAAAAGTTACAGCATCAATGAAAGGTAGCTATACGCAACAGAGTTTTGGTAACACCGGTGCAGTTGGTGCCGCTGTAAGTTTTGACCCAACACAACCTGTATACAATGGAAGCACACGTTGGGGAGGTTACTTCACGTGGGTTGGCCCTGCATCAGCAACAACACTTGATCCCAATGGAGATCCTATTACGATAGCAACAAGCAATCCGGTATCACTGTTACAACAAACTGACAACAGGTCACAAGTATATCGTGGATTAGGAAATGTTCAATTGGATTATCGTCTGCGATTTTTCCCTGCTATTAAATTGACTATGAATGCCGGGATTGATTATTCAAGTTCTACCGGACATAACAATGCTCCTGATAATGCAGCATGGACGTTTGCAAACAAGTTAGGTCAACGAATTAATTACACTGGTATTAATAAATCAACACTGCTTGATCTGTATGCCAATTACACCAAACATGTCGGAAAGAGTAAAATAGATTTAACTGGAGGATATTCATATCAGAGCTTTCAGCGTGATGGATCTAACTTCTCACGCAATGGAGATGGAACTTACCTGATTGACTACTCTACAAATACAGAAGGAAAGGCAGTTCCATATAAGTATGTTTCAAACCCCAACTACCTGCTCTCTTTCTTCGGAAGAATGAATTATTCTTTCAATGAAAAATATCTGGTGTCTCTTTCACTTCGTGATGATGCCTCATCTCGTTTTGCTAAACATTGGGTAGTGTTTCCATCAGCTGCAGTGGGTTGGAAGATTGACAAAGAGTCTTTCATGAGCAGTGTTAAAGTTATCTCTGATTTAAAACTTCGTGCGAGTTATGGTATCACCGGGCAACAGGATATTGCCAACAATCCTTATCCTTACCTGTCAACGTACCAGTTGAGTTCTTCTACATCGCAGTATCAGTTTGGTGGAACATTTTACAATACATACAGACCACAACCGTACGATGCAAATCTGAAGTGGGAGACAACAGCACAAACAGATATTGGTCTTGACTTTGGAATATTAAATAACAAACTCACCGGTACGATTGATTTCTATCAGAAGAACACCAGAGATTTGATCAACTCAATTCCAGTTGCTGCAGGAAGTAACTTCTCAAACTTCTTAACCACCAATGTTGGTAACATGGTTAACAAAGGATATGAAATCACCTTGCGTTATACGGCGTTGAAGACTGACGATGCAGAGTGGAACATCGGTTTTAACTTTGCACACAATGAAAATAAAGTCACTAAACTTCTTAAGACAGATGATCCTACTTATCCAGGTATTCAGACTGGTGGAATAGGACTGCAGAAATATATTCAAAATATACAGGTTGGATATCCCATCAATTCATTTATGGTTTATCAGCAAGTTTATAATACTCAAGGCAAACCTGTTGAAGGATTGTATGTAGACAGATCAGGACAAGGTGGTGTAGTAACAGCCAGTGAGAGTAACAAATATCACTTTCACAAACCGCAACCTGATTTCCTGATGGGTATTAATTCAAGAGTGAATTATAAGAAGTGGGATTTCTCTTTCTCCGGACGTATAAGCCTTGGCAACTATGTTTACAACAACGTGTTTGCAAGTGCTAACTATTCCAACTTCTATTATTCAACCGGATACTTCAATAATTTACCAAGAGCTATCAATGATACCAAGTTTGGATCTCTGCAAAGTTTCTCTGATTACTACGTGCGGAATGCTTCCTTCTTTAAAATGGACAACATAAGTCTGGGCTACAACTTCAATCAGTTCTTTACAAACAAACTTAAAGGTCGTCTGAGCTTTACTGTTCAGAATGCATTCTTCGTAACCAAATACAAAGGTATTGATCCAGAAGTGAATGGTGGTATTGATAACAACCTGTATCCACGCTCACGTGTATTTATGTTAGGGTTTAATCTTAATTTTTAATTAAAGAGCGAACAAGATTATGAAATCAATAAAAACAATAATCGCCGGACTAACCCTTGCTATATTGGTTACGTCCTGCTTCAGTGATCTCGATCCAAAATCATTGGGATCAAATTCAGTAACATCTGTAAATGCATATAAAACCGCAGCTGATTATAAAATAGGACTAGCGAAATTATATTCAAGTTTTGTTGTGGCAGGTCAGGTTGCCCCAGGCTCTAGTGCTGATATTTCAAACCTTGATGTTGGCTTTGGTGTATATCTCCGAGCGTATTGGAATTTACAAGAGCTGCCAACGGACGAAGCTGTTTACACATGGGCAGAAGATGGTGGCATCAGACCATTACACTGGCAAACATGGACACCTACCAATTCATTTATTGGTGCGATGTATACCAGAATGATGTTGACCATTGCATACTGTAATGAATTTATTCGTGCATCAGAAGCATCGTCAGATGCAGACGTGAAGAAGTTCCATGCAGAAGCGAGATTCTTGAGAGCATTAGCATACTATCATGCGCTTGATCTTTTTGGAAATCCTCCTTTTGTTACAGAAGCAGATAAGCCAGGTGCTTTCTTTCCAAAGCAAACAAACCAAAGCGATTTGTTTACTTATATCGAATCAGAGTTAACAGCTATTGAAAGCGAAGTAGGTACACCAGGCTTTGAATACGGTCGTGCAGATCAGGGTGCCGTGTGGATGTTGCAAGCCAAACTTTATCTGAATGCGCAGACGTATGTTCAGAAAGATAAATACACAGAATGTATTACCGCGTTGAATAAACTTTTTGCATCGGGTAAGTATTCGCTCGCCGATAATTACCTGTTAAATTTCAGAGCAGATAATAACACAAGCCCTGAAATTATTTTACCATTCAATCATGATGCAGCTCATACACAAACGTATGGTGGTATGGGTTTCATCATTCATGGACAGATTGGTGGTTCAATGAATCCCGCAGACTTTGGTGTGGCCGGTGGCTGGGCACAAAATCGTGTAACGTCAGCGTTCGTAGCCAAGTTTCCGGATACCAGTGGTGATACTGATGTGCGTGCTCAATTTTATACTGATGGACAAAGTCTTGAGATCAACGACGTAGCAACCTTCACAGATGGTTATGCTATCAAGAAATTCAAGAATCTTACAATGGCAGGTGGACCTGCACCAAGCGGAGGTTCAGGAGATTTTGTTGATACTGATTATCCGATGTTCAGATTGGCCGATGCATACCTGATGTATGCTGAAGCTGTTGTCCGTGGTGGCAATGGTGGCTCATTAACACAAGCATTAGACTATGTTAACGCATTGCGCGAAAGAGCATTCGGTGATACATCTGGTGATATAACTCCAATCCAATTAACAAAAGAATTTATCCTGGATGAAAGAGCACGTGAA